>CAJMEU010000009.1 GCA_905212515.1 uncultured Oscillospiraceae bacterium
AGAGCCGCCGCATCGACAACCAGCTGCGCGGCCGCGCCGGCCGCCAGGGCGACCCTGGCGCCAGCCGCTTCTTCATCAGCCTGGAGGACGATCTGATGCGCCTGTTCGGCGGCGAGCGGGTGCAGGGCATCATGGACACCCTGGGCGTGGAAGAAGACATGCCCATTGAAAACAAAATGATCTCTGGCACCATCGAAAGCGCCCAGAAAAAGCTGGAGGCCCGCAACTTCTCCATCCGCAAAAACGTGCTGCAGTTCGACGACGTGATGAACAGCCAGCGCGAGATCATCTACGGCCAGCGCCAGAAGGTTCTGGCGGGCGAGGACGTGTCCGAGAATATCCGCGGCATGATCGCCGATTCCATCAACGACAACGCCGGCCTCTACCTGGGCGGCGACGTGCCCGACGAGTGGAACTTCGAGGGTCTGCGGGACCATTACCTGGGCTGGCTGGCCACGGACAAGGACTTCCACTACACGGCGGACCAGCTCAACAGCGTCACCCGCGAGGACGTGGTGAAGGTCCTGGCCGACCGGGCCGCGGCCATCTGCGCCGACAAGGAGAAGCGCTACGGCGAAAAGCTGATGCGCGAGTTCGAGCGCATCATCCTGCTGCGGGTGGTGGACACCCATTGGATGGACCACATCGACGCCATGGAGGAGCTGCGCAAGGGCATCTATCTGCGCAGCTACGGCCAGCACGACCCGGTGGTGGAATACCGGGTGGAGGGCTTCAACATGTTCGACCAGATGGTGGAATCCATCCGCGAGGACACCACCCACATGCTGATGACCTACGAGATCCGCACCGAGGCGCCCGTCCAGCGCGAGCAAGTGGCCAAACCCACCGGCGAGGGCGCGGGCGGCGACGGCAGCGAGAAGAAAAAGCCCGTGCGCAAGGCCGCCAAGATCGGCCGCAACGACCCCTGCCCCTGCGGCAGCGGCCTGAAGTGGAAAAAGTGCACCTGCCCGCAGTACCATCCCGACCTGGCGCCGAAGGCCTGAGCTTCGCAGTCTCATCCCCGGGGGACGCAGTGCGTCCCCCGTTTTTTGCCGCCCGCGCATTCCTTTGCCCCAAATGGCCGCAGGCTGTTTTTTTGGTCATGTGGGCCGTCCCCGGCCCGCGGCCATCAAAATCAGTTTTTCTGTTGCCATGCAACAGAAAATAGCCTGCGGCTTTTTTTCGGCCCTGCGGCCCGTCCCCTGGCCGCGGCCATCATGATAAGTTTTTATTGCAAAAGCGATAAAAAACGGGCGGGGCCGTTACCTCCGCCCGCCGAAAGCCGGGCCCTGCGGCTGGGGCCCCGTAACGAGGCGCGCCGCCGTGCTCCGGCGCCCGGGATTGACAGAGAGGAATTATGAAACAACAGGAAAACACATTGAAAACGCACATTCCCAAAGGCTTCCGCAGCCGGCTGCTGGGCCAGCTGTTCAGCGGTTATAAACGCTGGTTCGCCCTGGGCATCGCGGCCACGGTGCTCAGCATCGTCACCGCCTACCTCACCCCATTGGTGGTCAGCTTCACCGTGGACAGCGTCATCGGCGAAAAGCCCATGGAGCTGCCCGCCTTTTTGGCCGATTTCGTGGCCGGCCGCGGCGGCCGGGACTATTTGGTGGCAAACCTTTGGCTGATGGGCGCCGTATTGCTGGCCACCAGCGCGGCGGGCGCCCTGTTCACCTATCTGCGCGGCCATAGCCTGGCCTATTTCGGCGAGGGCTTTGCCAAGCGCCTGCGGGACAAGCTGTTCACCCACCTGCAGGCCGTGCCCTACAGCTATTACGCCGGCGTGCAGACGGGCGACCTGATCCAGCGCTGCACCTCCGATGTGGAGACGGTGCGCCGCTTCATCCAGATGCAGCTGATGCAGGTGGTGCGCACCGTCAGCATGGCGGTGGTTGCCTTTGCCATCATGCTGCCCATCAGCGGAAAAATGACGGCCATCAGCTGCTGCCTGATGCCCATTCTGGCGGTGTTCAGCTTCGTCTACTTCCGCCAGGTACAGGTCCAGTTTTTGCAGGCCGACCAGGCCGAGGGCGCGCTGTCCACCGTCATCCAGGAAAATCTGACCGGCATGCGCGTGGTGCGCGCCTTCGCCCAGGAGCGGGCCGAGCTGGACAAATTCACCCGCGCCAACGGGACCTACCGTGGGCGGGTGATGCATCTGAATACCTTGATGGGCCTCTATTGGGGCGCGTCGGACACGCTGGGCTACTTACAGATCGCCCTGTCCCTGTGCTGCGGCGTGTGGTTCGCCGCCAAGGGCGAATTGTCCCTGGGCCAGGTGATGCTGTTCACCACCTACACCTCCATGCTCACCTTCCCCATGCGCCAGCTGGGCCGCATTTTGGCGGACCTAGGCAAGGCCGACGTGTCCCTGACGCGCCTGGAGGACATCCTGTGCGCGCCGGAGGAGACCGAGCCCGGCCGCGCCCTGACGCCCGCCATCGACGGCAGCGTCGAGTTCCGCCATGTCAGCTTCGCCTATCCCGACGGCGGCGGCGAGGCCCTGCACGACGTCAGCTTCACCGTGCGGCCGGGACAGACGGTGGGCATATTGGGCAGCACCGGCGCAGGCAAAAGCACGCTGGTGCAGCTTTTGCAGCGCCTGTACCCCGTCACGGACGGGCAGGTGCTTCTTTCCGGCGTGGACGTCAAGGACATCGAGCGCCACCATCTGCGCCGCAGCGTGGGCCTTGTGCTGCAGGAGCCCTTCCTCTACGGCCGTACCATCGGCGAGAACATCGCCATCGCCCGGCCCGACGCCGACACCCAGGAGGTGTACGACGCCGCGCGCACGGCCGCCGTACACGACGTGATCGAGAGTTTCAAGGAGGGCTACGGCACCATCGTGGGCGAGCGGGGCGTCACCCTCTCCGGCGGGCAGAAGCAGCGGGTGGCCATCGCGCGCACCCTGCTGCAGCACGCGCCCATCACCATTTTCGACGATTCCCTCTCGGCCGTGGACGCTGAGACGGACGCCGCCATCCGCGAGGCTTTGGCCCGCGGGCAGAGCGGCACCATGTTCCTCATCAGCCACCGCGTGGCCACCGTGCGCCGGGCCGACCTCATCCTGGTGATGGACGGCGGCCGCATCATCCAGCGGGGCACCCACGAGACCCTGTGCCGCGAGGAGGGCATGTACCGCCGCGTGTGCGCTTTGCAGAACGAGCTGCCGGATTCCGAACTGTCCGCGGCCCCCGAAGGAGGTGAGGCCTGATGGCGAACAACAAAAACGTCCGTTTGGACCAGAAGGATTATTCCTCAGACAAGATCGACCTCTCCGTGTGGAAGCGCCTTGTCGCCTACGCCCTGCGGCGCAAGGCCACGGTGGTGCGCCTGATGCTGACGCTGCTGGTGGTCAGCTGCGCCGACCTTTTGTATCCCCAGTTGTCCCGCTTTGCCATCGACCACTTCATCCAGGGCCACACCACCGCCGGCCTGCCCGCCTTCGCGGCGGTGTATGCGGCCGTGGTGCTGGTCCAGGGGCTGGGCGTGTTCTTCTTCGTGCGCGGCGCGGGCAGGCTGGAGATGGACATCAGCTACGACATCCGCCAGGACGCCTTCACCCGCTTGCAGGAGCTGTCGTTCAGCTTCTATGACACCACCTCCGTGGGCTGGCTGATGGCCCGCCTGGGCAGCGACGTGGCCCGCCTGGCGGACATGATCGCCTGGAGCCTGGTGGACCTGTGCTGGTCGGGCTTCTTCGTGGTGGGCATCGTGGGCGTGCTGCTGGCCATGAACTGGAAGCTGGGCCTGCTGATCCTCTCCGTGGCGCCCGTCATCGCCGTGCTGTGCGTGTTCTTCCAAAGGAAGATCCTGCGTCAGCAGCGCCTGGTGCGCGCGGCCAACAGCCGCATCACCGGCGCCTTCAACGAGGGCATCATGGGCGCCATCACCACCAAGACCCTGGTGCGGGAGGAGCGCAGCGGCCAGGAGTTCCGCGAGCTGACCGGCACCATGCGCGCCGCCGCCGTGCGGGCCGCCTTGTGGGGCGCGCTGTTCATGCCCCTCATCGTGTGCCTGGGCAGCGTGGCCACCGCCTTCGCCCTGGTGCGCGGCGGCCAATTGGTGTTCACCGGCGTTTTGGGCCTGGGCACGCTGGCGGCCTTCGTCAGCTACACCACCCAATTGTTTGACCCCATCCAGCAGCTGGCCAATATCCTGGCCGAGATGCAGGCCGCCCAGGCCTCGGCCGAGCGCGTGCTCGACCTGCTGGACACCGAGCCCGAGATCACCGATACCCCCGAGGTGGAGGCCCTGTACGGCACCTCCCTGGCCCCGAAGCGGGAGAATTGGCCCCCCATCACCGGCAAGGTGGAATTCAGGGACGTGGGCTTCTGCTACAACACCGGCGAGCGCGTGCTCGAGCATTTCGACCTCACCGTCCGGCCGGGCCAGACCATCGCCCTGGTGGGCGAGACCGGCGCGGGCAAAAGCACCATCGTCAACCTGGTGTGCCGCTTTTACGAGCCCACCGAGGGCCAGGTGCTGATCGACGGCGCGGACTACCGCACCCGCAGCCAGCTGTGGCTGCACAGCGCCCTGGGCTATGTGCTGCAAACGCCCCATCTGTTCAGCGGCACCGTGGCGGACAACATCCGCTACGGCAGGCCGGAAGCCACCCTGGAGGAAGTAAAAGAAGCGGCCCGGCTGGCCAGCGCCTCCGGCTTCATCGAGGCCATGCCCGACGGCTACGACACCCAGGTGGGCGAGGGCGGCGGCCGCCTTTCCACCGGTCAAAAGCAGCTGGTGTGCTTTGCCCGCGTGCTTTTGGCCGACCCGCGCATCTTCGTGCTGGACGAGGCCACCTCCTCCATCGACACCGAGACCGAGCAGCTCATCCAGACGGCCATCACCAAAGTGCTGGAGGGCCGCACCAGTTTCGTGGTGGCCCACCGCCTGTCCACCATCCGCGGCGCGGACCGCATCCTCGTCATCCACGACGGCAAGATCGCCGAGGCCGGCACCCACGCCGAGCTGCTGGCGCTGAAAGGCCGCTACTATCAGCTGTACACCCATCAGTACCACAGCGAATCCTTTTGATCAATTTGCAGAAAAAGCCCCGGGGAACTCTTTCAAAAAGTCCCCCGGGGCTTTCGTCATGCCCGCGCCAAAAACAGGGGCCTTGGCGCCTGGGCCGCGCCACACCCCCGGCGCGCCGTCCGGAGCGCCGGGCTTTTTTCACCCTGCGGCCCTGGGAAACCCCAGGCCGGAACAGCCTTCCCAGGGCGATATTTCCTTGCGCGGGCACGCCTTCACTTCCCCTTTTTCAATTCTTCCCACGCCCCGGCCACACAGGCTTGGGCACGGTAAAACTGGGCTGTGCGCCGCCCCGCCCCGGCAAAAAAGTAGACGTCAAAGGCCGCCCCTCGCCCGGTGCCGCGACAGGCGACGCAGATCTGATAGCGGTCCCGGCGGCTTTTTATGACAAAGCCAAAGGCCTTCCGCCCTCTTTTTCCCCGCAGTTGCAATAGTTGGGGCGCGATGTGCGCCCGCAGCCCGCTCTGTGCCGCCCGGGCCCGGCAGGCCGTCATAAAGCGCCGCGCTTCGCCGCTTGGCTCCCCGCATTGGCGCAGCCGCAGCGTGGCCTGCCGCTGCCTTTTGGCCACCTCAATCATCCCTCCGCCTCCCCCTTCCTGCTCGCACGGCGCCCGCCGCATCAAACTTTTCCCCGGCGTCCAAAATAAAAATACTATAGTATTTTTATTTTGTCAAATATTTATATACAATAGTATTGCAATATAGATATTTCGAGGTAATTATGCTGAGTGCAAGGATACGGGAACTGCGCTGTGCCAGAAACATCAGCCAGGTGGAGATGGCGCGGCTGCTGGGCGTGACGAAGCAAAGCGTCTCCAATTGGGAGAACAACAATATCCAGCCCTCGGTGGACATGCTGGTGAAGATCGCCCGGCTGTTCTCCGTATCGGCTGATTACCTGCTGTGCCTGGACGGCCGGCAGGTCTTGGACGTGACCGGCCTGCCGCCTGAATCTGTGGGCCACATCCAGCAGATCGTCGACGATATCCGCAAAAAATAAACAGCCGCCCGCCGGTCTCCGGCAAGCGGCTGTTCGTTTTTCCCATCTGTGTCACGGCTTCTTCATCACGGCCATGGCCACGGTCAGCGCACACCAGGCCAGCTGGTACAGCAGGGCGATGCCCAGGTTCAGGCCCGCCAGGCCCGAACACAGGGCCAGCACCACGCACACCACGGCGCTGAAGACGATGGCCCCGGCCTGCACCGTGCGGGCCAAATGCTCGCCCGTGGCCGCGCAGCTGGCCGCCCGCATGCCGGACAGGAACGAGGCGCAGGTGCCGTCGTGGATCATCACGCCGTCGCTGGTGGCGCGGTAGGCCGTCTCGGCGTTCAGCGCGTCGCACTCGGGCTGGCTCAGCACCTTCACCGTGCCCTGGGGGATGCGGTATGTAGCGCTCACCAGCTCGCTGGTGACGTTGAAATCGTCGGACTGCACCAGCACGCTGATGCCGCTGGAGGCCAGGCGGTGCAGGATCTGCGCCGCGCCCTTGCTGGGCTTGTAGCTCACCAGGAACATGCCGAACAGCTTGCCGGACACGGCCAGGTAAATGGGCGCCCGCTTGCCGTTCTGGGTGTACTTCTGTTCGTAATCCAAACTGGGGATCTCGATGTCGTGGCGCTGCATCATCTCCCGGTTGCCGATGATCACGCGGTTGTGCTCGATCCAGCCGGTGAAGCCGTAGCCGGCCTCGGCGGTGACGCTCTCCACGTTGTACAGCATCTTCGTGTTGCCCTGGATGATAGAGAGGAAAATATCCTTCAGCGTGTCGCAGTTCTTGGAAAGGATGCTGGCCGCGTAAAGGATGGCGATGTCGATGCGCTCTTTCTCAAAGGTCTTGATGCCGTGCAGGCGCACGCTGCCCAGGGGGAACAGGTCCCGGGCGTTCAGCAGCACCGTGTTGGCGCGGCCCAGGGCCTGGATGGCCGAGGGGCCGGGGATGACGGCGCCGTGCGCGGCGGCGAATTTCTGCATCAGGCGGGCGGGCACGGCGTACACCAGCGTGCAGGCCAGGGGCGCGGCCAGGCACAGGGCCCCCGCCAGGGCGGACAGGGCGGCGGCGGCGTTCTTCTCCTTCACGGCCGCCACCACGGCGCACAGCAGCGCCCCGCCGCCCAGAATATAGCTCAGCTTCTGGGCCATGGCGTCATACAGCCGCGCCGAAAAACTCTGGGACAAGAAGCCCTTCACCAGGGCCGTGGGCCGGCTGACCAGCAGCACCGGGTCCGGCTCGCCCAGGCCCGCGCAAAGGCGCTTGGTCAGCTGAAGCTGCGGCATCAGGAAAGCGGCCGCGTGCTCGCTGCCGGAGCTGGCCAGGGCGAAATTGTCGCAGATCACCCGGATCTGCATCCATTTGCCCAGCGCGCAGGCAAACAGCAGCAGCGCCGCCACCGGGCTGAACAAGGTGGTGTGGGCCGCGTCGAAGCCGCCGCCCTGGGGCAGCATCTCCGCCACCAGGCACCAAAGGTTCTGCAAAAGGGCGCCGGCCGTGGCCAGTGCCGCGAAGCTGTCGGTGGTGGGGTCGGCCGCCAGGCCCACAAAGCCCTGCTGCAGCGTGCTCAGGCTCAGCAGCGCGCTCAAGGCCAGCAGCACAAAGTTGGCCAGCAGGAAAAACAGCGGCTTCTGTCCCCCGTCCAGCATGGCGGGCACAGGCAGGAAACTGTTCGCCGCCAGGCCGATGTACAGCATTACCAGCGCCAAAACGCCGGTGGCCACAGTGCGCAGCAGCCGCGTCTTGCGCATGGTGGCCAGGTTTTGGGCCACCACCGGCGCGTCGGACAGGTTGCTGTACTCCTCCACCTCGGGGGCGGCATCCTCGTCGTCCAGGGGGATATCCACCGAGGCCTGTTTTTTCACTTTGGGGCGCGCGCCGGGCGCGCCGCCCTTCACGTTCAGGGTCAGGATATCGGCTTCCATGCCGTGCTTGCCCGTGGCGAACGCCCCGGTGCCGGTGCCCAGCAGCGTGTCGAAGCCCACGGCCTTGCCGCCGGCCAGCAGCTGGCTCACGTCCTCCAGGGTGCCGGTGGCGGACGGCGCGCCGCGCCCTGCTTTCGGCCGCTCGCCCGTGCGGAACCGCTCGGACGCGGCGGTGGCGCTGGTGTCGATGCCCAGGTCCTCCAGCGTGGCGGTGTCCAGCTTGGGCAGGGCCTCCGTATCCAGGGACAGGGGCTCCATGCCCGCCAGGGTATTGCCCGGGGCGGAGGCCGCCTGTTTTTTCTTCTTTTTATGTTTGGGCGCCGGCGCCTGGGGCGCGGGCTCCTCCTCCGGCTCCGGCTGGGCGCCGGGCAGGATGGCGTCGAACTCGCCGGTCAGCGGCCCGGTGTCCTCGGCCTCGTCGCGGCTGAAAAAGCGCGTCAAAAACCCCTTTTTCCGCTTGTGGCCCGAGACGGCCTCCTCAATGGCCTCCCGGTCGGCCACCACGGTCTTGCCGAAGAAGGCGCGGAACTGGTCGTCCACCTCGCCGAACAGGTTGTTGCCCAGCGGCTCCTCCTCTTCCTCCATCACCAGCTCGTCGCCGGTGATGGCGGCCATCTGGCGGCTGATCTCCATCTGCATGGCGAATTGGGCCGCGTTGTGGATGGTATTCTGGGCCTCGCGCTGCGCCTGCTCCATGATGCGGCGGCGCTCCTCCTCCTGCTTCTGGGCCTCGGCCTCGGTATAAGCCTTGATGGTGGGCAGCTCCAGCGTGGGGGGCTCGCTTTCGCTCTCATCCTCCTCCACGTGCAGGTCCTCGATAAACGGCTCCTCTTCTTCGGGCTCGGGCGGCACGGCGGGCGCCTGGGCGGCTTCGCCCTGCTCCTCGCGTTCCAGCCTTTCCTCTTCCTCCGCGCCGGGGAAGCTCAGCAAAATGGGCTCCACCTGCTTTTTGGGCTTTTTCGAATCGATGCCCAGCTCCCGCAGGATGGCGTTCAGCTCGCGGTCCGAATTGCGGCGGGGCCGGCGCGCCTCCTCGGCGGCGCGCTTTTCGCGCACCTGCTCCAGGATGCTGTCGATCTGGGAATTGTTGTGTTGGTCCGAACTCAAATCCTTAACCCTCCGATCCGTAAACTGCGGTCCGGGGCGATACCGTCCCAGGGGCTGTTTGAAAAGCCGGGATCATTGTTTTTTTCGCAATTTCTCTCTGTTCAAACAAGCCTCAGCCGCGGCTGCGCAGCACCTCGTACAGCACGATGCCGGTGGCCACCGACACATTGTAGCTGTCCACGCCCGTGTCCGGGGCGCGCATGGCCAGGCGCACCGCGCCGTCGCACAGGCCCTTCACCAGGGCCGACGCGCCCTCGCCCTCGCCGCCGGCCACAATGGCCACCGGGCCCGACAGGTCCGTGCTTTCCAGCGGCGCGCCGGCGATGTCGGCGCAGTACACAAAGATGTTTTCCTTTTTCAAGCGGCGCACGGCCTCGCCGATGTTCGCCACCCGCGCAATGGGCATGCGGGCGGCCGCGCCGGCGCTGGCCTTCATCACCGTGGGCGTGACGGACACGCCGCCCCGCCGGGGGATGACCACGCCGTGCACGCCGCACAAAAGCGCCGTGCGGATCAGCGCGCCCAGGTTGTGGGGGTCCTCCACGCCGTCGCACAGCAGCACGAAGGGCGCCTCCCCTTTTTCCGCCGCCGCGGCCAAAATGTCCTCCAGGCCGCAGTAGCTCACGTCGGCCGCGCGGGCGGCCACGCCCTGGTGATTGTCCGTGCCGCAAAGGCCCGCCAGCTTCACCGCCCGGGCGCGCTTGGCCACCGCGCCGGCCTGCTTGGCCAGGGCCAGGTAATAGGCCGCCTCGCGGGGGGCCATGGTGTCCTGGATGTACACGGTGTCCACGGCGCCGCCCCTCTCCTGCACCGCGCCCTCGGGGTGTTGCCCGACCACCTCCCCCATGCCCGGCGGGACGTGGTTTACATCCAGCCGCCCCCCCTCCGCCCGGCCGCGCTGCGCGCTGTATCCCATGTTTTTCTCCCGTCCGCGCCCCAATAAGGCCTATCTTTGCTTATGCACACAGCATATTATACCACAAACGCCCGCGTTTGTGGTACAATCGCCCGTTCCGGCCGTCTGCCCCCGCCGGGGACGGAGCCGGATGCTTAAAAAAACAAATGTAAAATGATCGTTTTGCGGTCATTATACCACATTGGGGCTTTCTTTTCTATCTTTTCCCCTATATTTTGCGTTTTTTTCCAGTTTTTCAGCGCCTTTTTTCCACGAATATCCCATAAAAACACTGTTGCCATGGCAACAAAAAGCGGATGCCCAGGCCCTGCGCCGGCCCGTACATCCGCTCTTCTTTTGCCTTGCCGCAGCCTCACAGCAGCAGCCACAGCCCAACGGCGGCGGCCAGCAGCGCCAGGCCCCCCAGCGCCCACACCCAGCGCGGCGGCCCGGCGTGCCAGGTCACCAGGCCGGAGGCATACTCCCGCGCCTTTTCCTCGGCCCGGCCCACGCGCACCGGTTCGCTGTCCGGCTTCAAAAATACCAGCACCCGCTCGATGGCGTCGTCCCCGGGCTGGCTGATCTCCACCACCAGTTTTTGCACGCCTTTCACGGCACCGCCCCCTTCCCTTCGGGCAAAGTTTGGGCGCTGTTTGCACAGTTTATACAGTTTTTCCCGCGCATTTTCTCAAAGCTTCTCCACCTTTTGTTTTGTCAAGGGGTTTATACAAACCGTAATAGGAAAAAAATCCCTGGCTTTGTTGAAAAGTCGGTTGAAAATGTGAAAAACCGGCGTCTTTTCCACCTTTTCGGGCTGTTGAAAGCTGGTTTCGCCCCAAGTTTTCAACATTGTGTGGAAAGTTTTCCACAAAACAAAGCGTTGAAACCCCTTTGTCAAGAGGGCAAAACTGACGATTTTCGCCGTTTTGCGGGCCTGTTTTTTTCCCTTTTTGCCACGAACCGGGCTTCCTCCCGCATTGCAATTTGCCGCCGCCCATGGTAAGATATGCTTAGATTTTCATCAAAGCAACAAGGAGGTGTGCCGCGTGTTTGAACAGACTTTCAAGGCACTGAGCGACCCGTCCCGCCGGCGCATCCTGGAGCTGCTGCGCAAGGGGCCCATGCGGGCGGGCGATATCGCCGCCCAGTTCGGCACCACGGCCGCCACGGTCAGCCATCATCTGTCGGTGCTGAAGGACGCCGGGCTGGTGACGGGCGACAAGCGCGGCAAATTTATTTACTACGAGCTGGACACCACGGTGGTGGAGGACCTGATGGCCTGGGCGGCGGGCTTGCTGGCCCCGGCCGGCGGTGGAGATGATGGCGCGCCGGGCGCGCCATCCGGCGGGGGCCCCGCCGGGGGAGGTGCTGCGGATGAAAAAGAGGTTTGACTGGGCCGAGGCGGCCTGCTGGGCGCTGGGCGCGCTGCCCCTGGCCGCGGCCCTGGCCGCAAAGCCCTTTCTGCCCGAGCGCATCCCCATCCACTGGGGGATGGACGGGCAGATCGACGGCTGGGGCGGCTTTGGGCAGGTGCTGCTTGTGGCCGCGCTGGGGCTGGGCGTCACGGCGCTGCTGAAATTTTTGCCTCGCATCGACCCCAAGCGCAAAAACTATGACAAATTTGCCGGCGGCTACCGGGCGCTGCGCCTGACCTTCGGGGTGTTTTACTGCTTTACCACCGGCACGATGCTGGCGGCCGGCCTGTGGCCGGACAGCTTCGCCAAGCTGGATATCGGCACGCTGACCACCATGTCCGTGGGCATTTTATTCTGCGTGATGGGCAATTTCATGCCCCAGTTCAAGCACAATTACTTCTGCGGCATCAAAACGCCCTGGGCCCTGGCCGATGAGGAGAACTGGCGCCGCACCCACCGCTTTGCGGGGCCCATGTGGTTTTGGGGCGGGCTGGCGGTGGCGCTGTGCGGCATCCTGCTGCGCGGCCGGATGCTGGCGGGCGCCATGGCGGTGGTGCTGACGGCCTGCGTGGCCGTGCCCTACGTGTACAGTTATCTGATTTTCAAAAAAAGCTCCAAAAACTGAACAAAACGTGCAAGCGCGGCGCAGAGACATTGATTTTAGCGCCCGCGTGCGGTATACTGTGTGGTAGAAACGAAACCCTACAAGAAAACTGGAGGTAACCATATGCTGGTAAGCGCGACCGAAATGTTACAGAAAGCCCGCGACGGCCACTATGCCGTGGGCCAGTTCAACATCAACAACCTGGAGTGGACCAAAGCCGTCCTGCTGACGGCGCAGGAGCTCGGCAGCCCGGTGATCCTGGGCGTGTCCGAGGGCGCGGGCAAATATATGACCGGCTTTAAAACCGTGGCCGCCATGGTGGAAGCCATGGTGGATTCCCTGGGCGTCACCGTGCCCGTGGCCCTGCACCTGGATCACGGCACCTACGAGGGCGCCAAGGCTTGCATCGAGGCGGGCTTCAGCTCCATCATGTTCGACGGCAGCCACTACCCCATCGACGAAAACGTGGCCAAAACCACCGAGCTGGTGGCCCTGGCCCACTCGAAGGGCATCTCCATCGAGGCCGAGGTGGGTTCCATCGGCGGCGAAGAGGACGGCGTTGTGGGCATGGGCGAAGTGGCCGACCCCGCCGAGTGCGCGCGCATCACGGCCCTGGGCATCGATTTCCTGGCGGCCGGCATCGGCAACATCCACGGCGTGTACCCCGACAACTGGAAGGGCCTGGACTTTGACGCGCTGGACAAGATCCACGCCGCCACCGACCACATCCCCCTGGTTCTGCACGGCGGCACGGGCATCCCGGCCGACATGATCAAAAAGGCCATCAGCCTGGGCGTGTCCAAGATCAACGTGAACACCGAGTGCCAGCTTTCCTTTGCCGCCGCCACCCGCCAGTACATCGAGGCGGGCAAGGATCAGCAGGGCAAGGGCTTTGACCCGCGCAAGCTGCTGGCCCCCGGCACCGAGGCCATCAAAGCCACCGTGAAAGAGAAGATGGAGCTGTTCGGCTCTGTGGGCAAAGCGTAAGCGGCCCGTTTCGCCTAAAAAATGCAAAAAGCCCTGTGTTTTTGACACAGGGCTTTTTTGTTTCCATGGCCGTGGGCCGGGGCGGCCCACAAGGGTGAAAAACAGCCTGGGGCCATTTTTACACGTGCCGTCAGTTCCCGGTGAAAAGCACTTCCACCCGGCCGTTGGTGGAGCGGGCGCGCACCCGGTTGGGGCCGGCGCCGCCCGGGCCGCCCTCCACGCGGCAGCGGCCGTTCACCGTGTGCGCCTCCACGGTATAGGCGGCGCGGGGGCCCTCCAGTTCGCCGCGCACCGCGCCGTTGGCCGTCTCCAGACGCACATCCGAGGCGGACACACGATGGGCGTTCACCGCGCCGTTTTTGCTGCACAGGGAAAGCAGGGCATCGGCGCGGCAGCCCTCTGCCCGGATGGCCCCGTTGGCGGCCTGCACGTCCAATGCGCCGCAGGCCACTTCCTCCAGGTGCACGGCGCCGTTTTTGGCCGTCAGCGCCATTTGGGACGCGCGGACGTCTTCTAGGCGCACGGCGCCGTTCCTGACCTGCACCCGCGCCGCGCCCAGGGCCAGAGGGCCGCTGAATTTTACCGCGCCGTCGGCCGCCAGCAAAGCGATATCCCCCGCGTAATCCCGCGGCAATTGCAGCAGGATCCGCTGGCGGACAAACACGAAGACAAAGCCAAGGGTCAGGCGGAAGCGGCGGCGCTGGGTCAGGCGGAACACGCCCCCCTCTTCCTTTACCGTCACCTCGTCCCATTCCAGGGCGCCCTCGTAGGTCACGCGGGGCAGGTCCACGTCGGCCGCCTCCACCTGGACGGGCACGTTTTGGGCGTCCAGCTCCACCGCGTGCACCGGGGCCGACGGGCCGTAGACGAGCGTCTGCGGGCCCTGGGGCTCTTCCTCGGGTTCCTCCTCCCCGCCGGCGGGCGCCTGTGGGGCGGGCTGGGCGCGGTATTCAGCCAGGATGCGGGCCGCGGCCTGCTCCGGCTCGCCAAAGCCCGCCAGCACTTCCTGTTCGCTTTGGCCCCACTCCACGGCGTCGTCGATCATTTCCTCATAATACTGCTGCAATTGGCTGCGGTCCTGCGGGGGCAAAGTGTCCAGCGCCGCCAGCAGGCGGCTGATAAATTCACTGCGTTCCATAGCTTATTCCTCCTCGTCTTGTGGGCTGTTCTCCGATACAAAATCGTAAATTTTCTGCATTTCCTCCCATTCGGCTAAAAACGCGTCGATCCTGGCCTGGCCGGCCGGCGTGAGCCGGAAGTATTTGCGGGTGCGGCCGTTGTGCAGCTGGGCCTGGGTGGACAGGCAGCCCGCGGCCTCCAGCCGGCGCAGGATGGGGTACAGGGTGGACTCGCTGATCTCGATGCAGCGGGACACGTCGCTGACGATCTTGTACCCATACGACGGCCCGCCGGCCAGCACGGCCAGCACGCACACATCCAGCACGCCTTTTTTCCTTTGTGTGTCCATATCCGCCTCCTGTATACTGTGCATTGCATACTATGTATTATATAGTAGCATGCTTTGGGGGATTGTCAATAGCTTTTTTCCATAAAATCAAAAAACCGGCGCTGCGTTTGGCCGCAGGGCCGGTTTTCCCATTCACTATAATTCTTGCACAATCGGCACATTCGTGCTATCATAAAGGCGAGGCACAAAAAAGTGCAAACAGGCAGCGGAGAGGTACCAGCTCTCCGCCGCCCTGTCGGAAGAAGTACCCTTCCAACAACAGCAACATGCTGCGAATGCAAAGTTATTATACCCTTTTTCCGCCCTGTAAGCAAGGCGGGATGGGGCTTGTTTTTGCACCCTCCGGCGCTGTGTTGGGATTTATTCCGGCACAGCGCTTTTTTGCTGCCTCACACAAGGCCGGGGGCGGGGTCTGCCCGCCCCCCAGGCTTTGCTGTGGGGAAATCGGCCCTGTCCGGGGCTGACAATACAAAAGGAGGTTGTGCAATGAAAAAGTTTTTATCCCTGTGCCTTGCCCTGTGCATGGCGTTTACCCTGGCGGCGCCGGCTTTGGCCGAGACCGTGCTGGCCGAGGCGCCCTTAACGGCGGCCGAGGCGCCGCTGCCCGCGGGCGCGCCGGCAGACGATGGGACGGCGTGCCTGCCTGAACAGGTGGGATCCATGAAACAGGCGCAGCTGGAGGCTGTATATTTGAACGGGTACGCGGGAAGCGATTCGAAGGACGGCACCACAGCGGCGCAGGCTGTTCGAACGCTGGACAAGGCGCTGTCCCTGCTGGCGGAAAACGGGACCGTTTATATCTGTGGAACAGTTGGCCTGACCGCCAGCAAGACGTTGGAGAATATCCGATTCGCACGCGAAAGCACCTATAAAGGCTCACTTTTCAGCGTGGCCGGAAAAGGGAGCGTTCTGACCCTGAACAATGTTACGGTAGACGGCGCCAATGTGCAGGGAGTCACCGATTCGCTGGTGAGTGTCACAAATTATGGAACGCTGGCGGTCAACGAGGGAACGAAGTTGATCAACAACTACAGTACGGGTGATGGCGGCGCTGTTTATGCCTATCAAGGCACCCTCAGTTTGAACGGCGGCGAGATATCCAACAACGGCACGGATCGGGCCGGCGGCGGCATCTGCGCCATAGACAGCACCGTTACGTTGACGGGCACAAAAATCACCGGCAATACTTCCGCGCGGCGGGGCGGCGGCGTTTATGTGGAAAAATATTCGCCAACCGCCCAGTCCGTCTTTACGATAAGTGCTGGCGAGATTTCCGGAAATCGATTGACGAAAGAGGGTTATGACGGCGCGGGGATCTGCATCTGGAAGGATTGCGAAGTGCGGATTTCCGGCGGAACCATCAAAGACAATACCAGTGTGGATGAGGCAGACGCTGCTGGAACAGCCATTTCGCTCAATGGGGGCGGCACTTCGTTTGCCACGTTGAAGCTGAGCGGCAGCCCGGTGATCGAGGGCGATGTTTGCTTGTGGGATGAAAAGACAGCAGGGCCCGTCATTCTGGTGGATGGCACGTTTGTCCCCGCCAACCCTGTGCAGGTGTGCGCCAATTGGTGGTCTGAGGGAACGGTGGCAGCTCAGTATGATGCAGGTTCGACGCCTGATCCCGCTCATTTTGAGCCGATGGACGAGGAATATGGATTGGCGGTGGACGGGCAAACCCTGAAATGGGTGGAAAAGCATCGCGTTGTATTTAAATCGGCGGATAATCGGACCACCTACAAAAGGTTGTATGTGATGCCCAACACTCTGGTGGACAAATCCGAAGCGCCCCAACCTGACGCGCAGCCGGGCTTTTATTTGATGGGCTGGGTACGCTATGGGGCGCAGACATTGTGGGACTTTGACAAAAACCCCATTGTGGATAAATCGACATCACTTCTGGCCGCCTGGGGCATAAAACCGCCTGAATCGGTGATTCTGAAGGCGGACAGCACCACCCTCTATGAAGGGGGTAGCGTTGTGCTGACAGCTTCCGCCACACAGGAAAATCCCCATGCCACCTTTAGCTATACATGGTACCAGGACGGGCAGCAAATCCCTGACGCGGATGGACAGACATTGACCGTGACGGAGCCGGGCAGCTATATGGTAAAAGTGCAGGCGATGCTGAACGGGCGCCTCTCGGAGCAGGTGGAAAGCAACACGGTGGTTGTGGCAATGGGCCAGCCGCCTGTTGCCGATACTGCCGTCACCCTGGACAAAACCTTTCTGTCCCTGGAACCGGGCGATACGGCCAAGCTGAAAGCCGCCCTGACCCCGGCCGACGCCACCTACAAGTACATTTTCTGGGAATCCTCCGATGAAGCGATTGCCACGGTCAGCGACAGCGGTTTGGTGACGGCCGTTGCCGACGGCACGGCCACCATCACGGCCAAAAGCTGGTACGGCAACACCGCCACCTGCGAGGTGACGGTGAAGAAGGCGGACGTGCCCACGCCGCCGGAGCCGACCGACCCCTGGCCCACGGAGGGGCTGGAAGGGTTCGTGACGCGGTGCTACCGCGTGGCCCTCTCCCGCGACCCGGACAAGGCCGGCCATGCCGACTGGGTGCGCTGGCTGCAGGACGGCACGGTGGATGCGACGTCCTGCACTTACGGCTTTGTGTTCAGCAAAGAGATGAACAACAAGAACCTCTCGGACGAGGACTTTGTCAAGACGCTGTACCGGCTGTTCATGGACCGGGAGGGCGAAGCCACAGGCGTGGCGTTCTGGACCAAGTACCTGAAGGACGGCCACAGCCGCCTGGAGGTGTTCTACGGCTTTGCCGATTCCATCGAGTTTGCCTGCATCAAAGCCAATTACGGCATTCAATAAAGCAAAAGCGCCCCGGATCTCTCCGGGGCGTCTTTTTTAATTATTCCAGGGGAAGCTGGTAGATGCACCAGGTGAGGACGCCTGCCTCGTCCAGGTGGTACAGGCTGGCGTAAAGCCGGGCCTGTGTGCCCTCGCCGCTGCCAAAAAGGTTTTCCAGGGCCCAGCCGGCGCTGTGGCCGGGAAAGAGCTCTGACACCAAATGGCCGTCGCCGCCGGTGACGCCGCCCGCCTCGCCTTCATACTCCGCGCGCACCTTGCCCTGGGCGTCCGGCACCAGCGTTTGCTGCGAATCCTGCACCAGCGTGCCCAGCTGGGGCAATTGGGCCGGGTCCATGGCCGCGTAGCGGGCAAAGGCCTGGAGCACGGGGTCGTCCCCCGGGGCGGAGGGCTGCTGGGGCGCCGGCTGGCTTTGGGCATCCAGGTAAGCCTGGGCCGCGGCCGGGTCGGCCCGGTCGGCGGGGATGGGCAGGGCAAACAGGGCGTTGAGGCCCGCGTAGTCCGCGCTGGACGTGATGGCGCCGTCGGCGCCCAGGGTGTAAGCGGTGTTGTCGATAAAGGGCTGGTCCAGCACGGCGAGGTACAGCTGCCGGTCGGCAAAGGCGGACACATCGTCACACTGGGCCAGGCGATAATACACGCCGTCGATGACCCGGGCGCTGAAGGAGCCGCCCATGGTGGCGATGTTGTGCTGCCAGGGCTCCAGCCCCCCGACGAGCGGGGAGACGCAGAAATCCAGGTTCTCCTCAATGGTCATCGGCGTGCCGTCCTCGTGCTCGATGGCGACCACGGCGTAGGTTTTGCCCGCGCCCTCCTCGTCCAGCAGGCCGTAGGGTTCCAGGTCCTGGCCGGCGGCCACGCCCAGGAAGGTGGCCTTGTAGCCGCCTTTGGTGACGGTCTCGTTCACCGTGACGGCGTCCCCGTTTTCGAACGCCTGCGCCAGGGCGGGGGCGTCCAGGGCGTTCGCTGCCTCCTTGGGGCTTAGCAGCAGGCCCACGGCCAGGGCCGTGACGGACAGCAGGCACACCAGTGCCGCCGCCAGAATGATCACACGTTTTTTCATCATTGCAGCTCCTTTTCTGGGGGCCGGGGAAAGCTGCGCGGCCCGGACGGCGCCTTGGAATATTGCATCCTTGTTCAGAAGTTCTTCTTCGATCACCGCTTTGAACAGTTCCCGTTCCGTCATGGGCTGTGCGTCTCCTTTCCATATTTGGCCCTCAATTGGTTGACCGTGCGATAGAGCTTTGTCTTTACCGTGGATTCCTTGAGGCCAAGTGCCTGCGCCACCTGACGCAGGGGCATGTCCTGCCCGTAGTACAGATAAAAGATGCGCTGTACGTCCGCCGGTTTTTGGCGCAGATCGTTCGCCAACTGCCGCAGCAGCGCCCTGTCCGCCGCCAGGTCCTCCAGGGGCGGGGAGGGATCCCGCAGGGCGTCGGCCAGATCCTCCAGCGGCTCCTCCGCCTTGCGGCGGCCCCAATGGGTGTAGTGGCGCCACAGGCGGAAACGGGCCGTGTGCAGCACCAGGGCGATGGGCTCCCGCACGTAATCGGTGCCCTTGTCCAGGATCAGCTTGTAGACCTGGGCGTAGGTGTCCTGCAGGATGTCGGCGATCTGCCCGGGGTCCGCGCAGCGCTTGGTCACGTAAAGCAAAGCCTGTTTGTAGGTCGTTTCGTATAATGCTTCAAAAAAGGTGATGGGGTCCTGGCCAGTCATGTTTTCACCGCCTTCACTCCTGTAGTTCCCGCAAGGGGGCAAATAGTTTCACCGCGGCAGAAAAAAAGCGGACCTTAGGCGCGTTGGCGCAAGGTCCGCTTTTTTGAGAGGGGATCATTCGTAGCGCAGGGCCTCGATGGGGTCCAGCTTGGCGGCCTTGTTGGCCGGGTAATAGCCGAAAAACACGCCGATGGCCATGCTGAAGGTGACGGCGATGGCGACGGAGGCCGGGCTGGCGGAGGCCGCGTAGCCCAACAGCTGGGCGCCGGCTGCGCCCAGCGCCATGCCCACCAAAATGCCGATGACGCCGCCGATGAGGCAGATGATGACGCTTTCCACGATGAACTGCACGCGGATGCTGCCGTTGGTGGCGCCCAGGGCCTTGCGGGTGCCGATCTCGCGGGTGCGCTCGGTGATGGAGACCAGCATGATGTTCATCACGCCGATGCCGCCCACCAAAAGGCTGATGCCGGCGATGACGGCGATGGCCAGGGACACGGTGCCCACCATCTGGGTCATGGATTCCAGCAGGCTTTGCAGGCTGGAGGCCGTGGCCGTCCAGGAGTCGTTGCGGGTGTAATAGCTGGCGAAGAAGTTCTCCGTCTGGCTGAGGAAGGCGGTGGTGTCCACGTCCGTGTTGGCCACCACGGTGAAGGAGGAGTAGCCCGCGGCCTTGTGCCCCGCGGCCTTGGCCGTGGACAGGGGGACGTACATGTCCGTGGTGGGGGTGGAGTCGGTGCTTTCCATGATGAAGCCGTTGTTCTCGTAGGTGTACACGCCCACCACGTAGAATGTGCGCACCTTGCTGCCCACCGTGACCTGGAAGCTTTGGCCGATGGGCTCCTGGCCGGGGAACAGCTTCTGGCACAGCACGTCGCTGACCACGGCCACCTGGCGGCCCTTTTCCTGATCCTCTTCAGTGAAGAAACGGCCGCGGGTGATCTGCACGTCGTTGGCCTGCTGATAGTCGTTGTTGACGCCCGTGGCGTTCACCTTGACGGAGCCGGCCGCGTTCTTGATGGTGTACTGGCCCAAGGTCTCCGACAGGGCCAGGGCGTAAAGGTCATCGCCGTAAGCGGCGCGGAAATCCTCCAGCATGGCGTCGGTGAACAGGTCCTCGTCGCTGTAGCTGTCCGGGCGGAACATGCGCACCCAATCGCCCTGGGCGGCATCGCTGTCGCTTTTCTGCGTCAGGCTGACGGTGATGTTGTTGGCGCCCATGCTCTGCATGCTGGAGGTGACGGAGTTCTGCATGCTGCTGCCCACCGTCATGATGCCGATGACCGAACCGATGCCGATGATGATGCCCAGCATGGTGAGCAGGGCCCGCATCTTGTTGGCCCACAGGCCCGAGAGGGCCAGGCTGATATTTTCAAATAGCAGCATGGCGCACACCTCCCCCCTGCTTTTCGCCCACGATCTGGCCGTCGAAAATGGTCACGATACGCTGGCACTCCCTGGCCAGAGCCTCGGAGTGGGTGATGAGCACGATGGTTTTGCCCTGCTCCTCGTGCAGCTTGTGGAAGATATCCATCACCAGGCGGCCGGTTTTCGAGTCCAGCGCGCCGGTGGGTTCGTCAGCCAGCAGGATGGCCGGGTCGTTGGCCATGGCGCGGGCGATGGCCACGCGCTGTTTTTGGCCGCCGGACAGCTCGTTGGGCTGGTGGGACATGCGGTCGCCCATGCCCACCAGTTCCAGCAGCTCTTTGGCGCGTTTTGTGCGCTGGGAGCCGGGCACCTGGTTGTACATCATGGGCAGGGCCACGTTTTTCAGCGCCGAGGTGCGGGGGATGAGGTTGAAGGTTTGGAATACGAAGCCGATCTTCTGGCAGCGGATATGGGACAGCGCCTTGTCCCCCAGGGCGCCCACGTCCACGCCGTCCAGCAGGTAACGGCCCTCGGTGGGCTTATCCAGCGCGCCGATGATGTTCATCATGGTGGATTTGCCCGAGCCGGATTCGCCAACGATGGCGATGAATTCGCCGGCGCGGACGGTGAGGTCGATGCCGTGGAGGATCTCCAGTTCGTTGGGCTGGCCCACGTAATAGCGCTTGACGATGCCGTCCATTTGAATGATGGGCTGGCCGGGGGCCGCTGTGCGCGGCGCTTCAAAGGTTTGGCTCATGGCGTCAGCCTCCCCTGGGGCCGCCATCGCCGCCGGGGCCGCCCATATCCGCGCCGGCAGCGGGCGCCACGGTCACGGTGGTGCCGCCGTCCATCATCACGGGAGCGCCCATCATATCCTGCATCCCGGCGCCGTCGATGGCGCCCGTCTCGCCGATGGGCACGCGCACCACCATGCCGTCGGCGAGGCCTTCGCCGCTGACCTCCACGTAATAATCGTTCTCTTTGCCGCGCTGCACGGGCACGGCCTTCCAATCGCCGCCGTCCTGCACATAGATCACGTCGTTGCCGTCCTCGTCCTGTTCAACGGCGTCGTAGGGCACGGTGTACACGCCCTCGGTCTGGCTGAAGATGATCTCCGCTTTGGCGGACAGGCCCACCAGCAGGCCGCTGTCGGTGTTGTCCACGGTGATCTCGGCCGAGAATCCGCCGCTTTGGCCAGCGGTGACGGACACCTGCGTCACCGTTCCGGCAATTTCCTCGTCGCCGGTGGCGTCGCTTTTGATCACGGCCTTCTGGCCCACGGCCACCTTTTTGATGTCGTCCTCGTCGATGGTGACGGCCACCTTCAAATGCTGGGTGTCCTGGATGGTGGCGATGGTGCCCTGGTTGATGACGCTGCCCACGGTGGCGCCGATGGAGGTGACGGTGCCGGAGGCCGTGGCGGTGATGACGCAGTCGTCCAATTTTTCCTGCAAGTCCTCAATGGCGTCGGAGGTGGTGCCGCTGTCCAGCTGCTTTTTGGCGGTGGACAGGCTGTCCTGGCACTGGGTCACGCTGTTCTGGGCCGACTCGTAGGTGCTCTTGGCCTGCTGCCAGGCCTGGTCGGCGGAGGAATAGTTCTGGTACAGGGTGTCGTAATCGCAGGTGGCCTTGGCGTTTTTCAGCTGCTCCTCGGCCTGCCCGCGCACGGCCACGGCCGTGTCGTAGGCGCTTTGCAGCCCGGGCAGCGAGGCCTGGGCATTGGCGATGGCCCCGTTGGCCGCGTCCAGCTGGCTTTGGGCGGCCGCGCGGGCCGCGTCGTCCGCCGCCGCGTCCAGGGCCGCCTGGGCGTTTGCCGCCTCCACCTGGGCCGTGGCCAGGGCGCCGTTTGCGTTGTTCAGGTCCTGGCCGGCCTTCTGCTCGGCCGCCAGGGCGATGTCGTAGGTGTTCTGGAAGGAGGCCACCGAGCTTTGGGCCGGCAGGAATTTGGCCCGCAGGGTTTCCAGGTTTGCGCTGGCCGTGGAATAGGCGCTTTGCGCCTCGGCCAGCTTCGTCTGCGCGGTGGCGAGGTTGGCGGCGGCCTTGTCGTAATTCTCCTTGGCCGTGGCCGCGTCCTCACCGGCGGTCTCCTGTTTTTTGGCCAGCTCTTTTTCCAGGTCCTCGCTGTCCAGGCGGGCGATCACGTCGCCCTCGTTCACATGGTCACCCACTTGCACCAGGATCTCCTTCACCGGGTAGGTCAGCTGGGTGGTGACGTTGGCGGTGCTGCCGCTTTGCACGGTGCCGGTGACGGTGATGCTGTCGTTCAGCGTGCCGCGGCCCAGCACCACCGTGCGCTCGCCGGTGGTACCGGCGGACGTGCCGGCGGGCAGTGCGCCGCCTTTGGGCGCCGCAAAGTGGCGCCAGGCCAGCGTGCCCCCCACCGCCACCACGGCCACCGCCGCCAGGACGATGACCTTCTTCTTTGTCGGCCGCAGAGCGCGGCGGACGGCTTGCATGTTTTGGCTCATAGGTGTTCCCTCTCCCTCTCTGAAAACGTCTCGTGCCCATTGTAGGCCGCAGTTGTGTTATCTTTGTGTGAAAATTTGGGAATTTGTGCGAGTCTGGTTCACGATCTTTCCAGCAGCACGCTGATCTGCGTCAGATAGCCCGCGGCGCTGGCGCTGGCGATCTCGTCCACGATGCCTTCCTTATAAAAATAGGGCCCCAGGCCGAGGCCCCGGGCGGCGGCATAGCCCACCAGCGCCGCGCAGGCATCGGCGGCGTTGCGGTAGTCCCCCCGCAGATAGACACAGGCATAACGGCCCGCGGGCTTTTCGTGCACGGGCACGCCGGCCGGGGGCGGCGCCGTCACCTTGGTGAAAAAGTAGGCGTAGGTGGCGCTGTCGCCGGCCCGCACGCGGCGCGCGTCCAGCATGGCGCCGAAGGGGAAGCCCTCGGCCAAGTCCTTGCACTGTTCCAGATGGGCGTACAGGGCGCGGCGGTACACCACCCGGGCGCTGCTGTCCACCGGCCGGCTGAGCACCAGCGTTTCGGCGGGCACATCCCGCGCCTCCACCCGGCCGCACACCGCCCCGGCCGCCTGCTCCACCAGTTCCAGGCGGTTTTCCAGCAGGGTGTTCAGACGGGCCAGGCGGGCCTGCTGCTGTTCCAGCTGCCCCAGCTGGCGGCGCAGCACGGCCGCCAGGCTGCCGGGCGTGCGGCCGGCCATGAAGCGCCCGATCTCCTCCAGCGACATGCCGATCTGCTGCAAAGCGCTGATGACCATGAAGGCGTCGTACTGCTCGTGCGAATAGCGGCGGTAGCCGTTTTCCAGCACGGCCGCCGGGCGGAAGATGCCCAGCTGCTCGTAATAGCGCAGGGTGCGCTTGGTGGTGCCGCACAGCGCGGCGAACTGGGCCGCGGAAAAATCTGCGCCGCCGGCCTGATTTTGCCCTTTCATTGGCTCTTCCCCCTTGACTGTGACGCTGCGTCACAGTTTATAATAAACGAAATCTTTGGACAATGCAATCGATTTTTGAAGGGAGAGACCTTTATGCCCACCACCAGCCGGCGGGTGGACCGTTTCACCGATTCGGTCATTCGCCGTATGACGCGCATCAGCGACGCGCAGCCCGGCTGCATCAACCTCAGCCAGGGCTTCCCGGACTTCGACCCGCCCCGCCCCCTGCTGGACGCCCTGGCCAGCGTGGCTTACGCGGGGCCCCACCAGTATTCCGTCACCTATGGCGCGCCCAATTTGTGCGAGGCGCTGGCGCGGCAGTACACGCAAAAACTGGGCCGCGCCATCGACCCCGAGCGGGAGGTGGTGGTGACCTGCGGCGGCACCGAGGCCATGATGGCCGTGATGATGACCCTGTGCGACCCCGGCGACCGGGTGATCGTGTTCAGCCCCTTTTACGAGAATTACGGCGCGGACGCCATTTTATCGGGCGCCGAGCCCGTGTTCGTGCCCTTGATCCCGCCGGATTTCCACTTCGACCCGGCCGCGCTGGAGGCCGCCTTTGCCGGCGGCGCCAAGGCCATTGTGGTGTGCAACCCCTCGAATCCCACGGGCAAGGTGTTCACCGCCGGGGAACTGACGCTGATCGGCAAACTGGCGTGCCAATACGACGCCTTTGTGGTGACGGACGAGGTGTACGAGCACATCGTGTTCGAACCCCACCGCCACGTGTGCATGGCCGCGCTGCCCGGCATGTACGAGCGCACCGTCACCTGCAGCAGCCTTTCGAAGACCTTTTCCATTACCGGCTGGCGGCTGGGCTACCTGGTGGGGCCGGAGGCGGTGATCGAGGGGGCAAAAAAGGTGCACGACTTCCTGACCGTGGGCGCGGCCGCGCCCTTGCAGGAGGCCGCCTGCGCGGGGCTAGCCCGGGGGCCGGGCTACTACGAGAGGCTGCGGGCCCTGTACACGGAAAATCGGGACTACTTCTGCGGGGGGCTGGAAAAGCTGGGCCTGGCCCACACGGTGCCCCAGGGCTCGTATTTCGTATTGCTGGACATCAGCGCGTTTCTGGCCCTGCCCCGGTTCGCGGGCTGGACGGACCTTGCCTTCTGCGAATGGATGGTGGGGGCGGTGGGCGTGGCCGCGGTGCCCGGCTCCAGCTTTTTCCGCGAGCCGGTGAACCATTTGATCCGCCTGCATTTTGCCCGCAGCAAAGAGACGTTGGACGAGGCGCTGGCACGCCTGGCGAAGCTGGCCGCCTATTTGGAAAAGGAGTGAGCGAGGATGAAGATCGACCCGTTTAAAGTGGAAGAATGGATGAACGCCTACGAGGTGGGCGCGCGCTACAACATCGCCGAGACCTGCGTGGATTCGGTGAGTTTGGACGAGCTGTTCGCCCTGACCGGCGAGGACAAGGCCGCCTTCTGGGACGAATTCTGCGCCCGCCGCATGACCTACGGCGATATCGAGGGCGCGCCGGCGTTTAAAGAGGGCATCTGCGGCCTGTATAAAACCCTGGCCCCGGACGACGTGGTGGTGACCCACGGCGCGGCGGGCGCCAACCACCATTTGTTCTACTCGCTGTTGGAGCCGGGGGACAAGGTGATCAGCGTGATGCCCACCTACCAGCAGCTGTACTCCATCCCCGCGGGCTACGGCGCCCAGGTGCTGCCGCTGACACTGCGGGTGGAAAACGGCTTTCTGCCCGATCTGGAGGAGCTGCGCCGCCTGGCGGCGGGCGGGGTGAAGATGATCTGCCTGAACAACCCCAACAACCCCACGGGCGCCCTGATGGACGGCGAGACCCTGGGGGCCATCGTGGACATCGCCCGGCAGGCCGGGGCGTATTTGGTGTGCGACGAGGTGTACCGCCACCTGACCCAGGAGGACGGGTGGAGCGAATCAGTGGTTGATTTGTACGAGAAGGGCATCTCGGTGTCCAGCATGTCGAAGGTGTTCAGCCTGGCCGGGCTGCGGCTGGGGTGGATCGCCACCCGGGACAAGGAGGCGGTGAAGAGCTTCCTGTGCCACCGGGATTACAACCTGATCAGCTGCGGCATGTTCGACGAGGCCGTGGCCGCCCTGGCCCTGCGCCACGCCGACAAGCTGCTGGCGCGCAGCAAGGGCATTGTGCGGGAGAACCTGGCCCTGCTGGACGCCTGGGTGGAAAGCCAGCCCCACGTGTATTACACAAAGCCCCAGGCCGGCACCACAGCCCTGGTGTACTACGACCTGGACATCCCCTCCTATGAATTCTGCCGGCGGATGTACGGCGAGACCGGCGCCTTTGTGACGCCCGGCGCCTGTTTTGAGCAGGAGCACTGCGTGCGCGTGGGCTACGCCTGCGACAAGCAGACCCTGGCCGACGGCCTGGCGGCCTTCGGGGCCTTTTTGGCCGCGGCGGCCGGCCAATAACAGACGGAAAAAGCGCCCCGGATTTTCCCGGGACGCCTGCCGGTTTATAAAAAAGCCAAGGGAGCCCCGTGCGGGCTTCCTTGGCTTTTCGTTTTCGATTCAGCGGTTGAAGTGCATGGCCAGGGCGCAGCTCCAGTCCTCGCCGGGGGCCAGGGTGGCGGCGGCGGGTTTTTCCTCCCACTCGCCGTCCGCGTCGCGGGCGTCGGGCAGGCTGTGCCAGGGCTCGATGCACACAAAGCGCAGGGGGCCCCTGGCGCTCCACACCAGCACATAGGGGAAGCCGGCGATGTCCACGGTGACGGCCCGGCCCGTGTCCTTTTCCACCAGGCTGAGGGTGTCGCTTTTCAAGCCGGAAAAGCAGATGCTGTCGTGTGCGAACAGCTGATCCGTCAGCGGGATGTCCTGCTGGCCGGTGAAATAAATGTGCTTGTTGCCTGTGACCAGGCCGTCGGTCTCACCGCATTCCACCACCTCGGGCGTCTCGGGCTGGGCAAAGCGCAGCACGTAATCCCCGGCTTGATGCGCGTCGTCAAAGGGGCAGGCAAAGCCGGGGTGGTAGCCGATGCCGAAGGGCATCTCCTCGTCGCTGTCGTTGTGCACCGTCAGCTTGTGGCGCACCGCGCTGCCCTCCAGGGTGTACTCGGCCTCCAGCCAGAACGCGAAGGGGAATTTCTCCATGGTGAGGGCGTTGGCCTCCAGCCGCAGCACCAGGCGCGCGGGGGCGGATTCCATCAGCGTGTGTTCCATATCCCGGGCAAAGCCGTGCTGGCCGCCCTCGTAGGCCACGCCCCGGTGGGTGAAGCGGCCGCCCTTCAGCCGGCCGGTATAGGGGAACAGGATGGGCGCGTGGCGGGGCCATACGTCCGGATCCGCCTGCCACAGCATCTCGGCGCCCGTGCGCTTGTCCACCACGCTGACAAGTTCCGCGCCGCGGCTGGCCACAGTGACGCGCAGAATTTCGTTTTCCAATGTATATTCCATAAAAGCCTCCTCAACATGCAGCTTTTTTTATTCTTTTTATCAGTATAGCCCAAACCGAGGAAAATGAAAAGGGGCAAACGGGTGTCAGGCGGGCAAAATTTCGAATACCGTAAGGCAGGAAAGGAGTTTTGCACATGAACTACACCACCCAAACCCCGGACGCCGCGGCCGGGACCGACCTTCCGCGGCAGGCCGCCCTGACCGGGCGCGGCAGCCTGTGGGTGCGCAGCGCCACCGGCCGCGACGCCCTGCCGGTGACGGGCGTGTCGCTGCGGCTGACGCTGGAGGACGGCACCACCCGCGCCACCCAGACCGACGACACCGGCCTTGCCACATTCGAGGACATCCCCTGCCCGCCCGCCGCGCTGAGCCTGGACGAGGCCAACACACAGCGGCCCTACAGCACGGTGGACCTGTCCGTCTCCCGCGAGGGGTACGACCCCCAGGACTACGAGGGCATCCAGATCTTCGACACCCAGCAGAGCATGCTGGACCTGGCCCTGATCCCCTCGGAGGACCCGGACGGCGACCAGCAGGTGCGCACCCCCGCCTACGACCCGGAGCAGTTCGACATCCCGCCCCACAAGCTGTATACGGGCGGCGATTCCAGCGGCCCCGAACCCGAGCAGACCTGCCCGGCCCCCCGGGTGCTTCCCCAGCCCATCATTCCCAACAGGATCACCGTCCACCTGGGCAAACCGGCGGCCTCGGCGCGCAATGTCACCGTGTCCTTCCGGGATTACATCAAGAACGTGGCCTCCAGCGAGGTGTACCCCACCTGGCCGGAGGAGGCGCTGCGCGCCAACATCCACGCCCAGATCAGCCTGGCGCTGAACCGCATCTTCACCGAATGGTACAAGAGCAAGGGCTACAATTTCGACATCACCAACTCCACCAGCTATGACCAGTACTACGTCCACGGGCGCAGCATCTTCGAGCCTATGGACCGCATCACCGAGGAGATCTTCAACACCTACGCCCGCAAGCAGGGCACCATCGACCCGTACTACACCGAGTACTGCGACGGCAAGACCGTGTCCTGCAAGGGCATGAAGCAGTGGGGCACCGTGACGCTGGCCCAGCAGGGCCGCAACGCGCTGCAGATCCTGCAGTATTACTACGGCAACGACCTGGAACTGGTGCGCACCAACAACATCGCCGACATCCCCGAAAGCTACCCCGGAACCCCTTTGCGCATCGGCAGCACCGGCGACGCCGTGCGCGTGATCCAGCGCCAGCTGAACCGCATCGCGCAGGACTATCCCTTCTTCGGCCGCACCAGCGTGGACGGCGTGTTCGGCCAGACCACGGCGGACGTGGTGAAAAAATTCCAAAAGCAGTAAAAACACCCCCAGGACTGCGTGGTGGGCCGCGCTACCTGGTATAAGATCAGCTACATTTATGTGAGCGTGAAAAAGCTGGCCCAGCTGACCAGCGAGGGCGAGCGCCCCTCCGGCGACTTGGTGGCCGGCACCTACCCGGGCACGGCCCTGCGCCAGGGCAGCCGGGGCGACAGTGTGGAACAGGTGCAGTTCTGGCTGTCCGAACTGGCGGATTATATCCCCGGCATGACGGCCCCGGCGGTGGACGGCGTGTTCGGCGCCGGTACCGAGAGCGCGGTGCGCACCTTCCAGCGCCATTACGGCCTTACCGTGGACGGCGTGGTGGGCAAAGCCACCTGGGATAAGCTGTACGCCGAGTACACCTCCCTGGAGGCGGACATCACCCCGCCCGAGGCCGATAGCAACCGGCCGGGCACCTACCCGGGCACGGCTTTGCGCCAGGGCAGCCGCGGCGACAGCGTGCGCCGGCTGCAATTCTGGCTGCGCATCATCTCCCACTCCAACTCCGCCATTCCCACCATCATCCCGGACGGCATCTTCGGCGCGGCCACCCTGCGGGCCGTACAGGCGTTCCAGACGTTCTACGGCCTGGCGGCCGACGGCGTGGTGGGCCGCGTCACCTGGGACAAAGTGTACGAGGTGTACACGGGCCTGCTGAACGGCCTGCTGGCCCCCAGCGAGCGGCCGGGCACCTACCCGGGCAGCCCGCTGCGCGTGGGCAGCCGGGGCCGGGCGGTGAAAGAGGTGCAGTACTACCTGTACCTGCTGAGCGCCTATTACACCGAGATCCCGCAGATCGCCTACGACGGCATCTACGGCCAGGCCACGGCAAACGCCGTGCGTGCCTTCCAGCGGCTGTTCAAGCTGACGGAGGACGGCGTGGTGGGCCCCGCCACCTGGAACGCCATCTACAGCCGCTTCTCGACTTTGCGCTCTTCCAGCGGCCCGGTGCTGAGCTACCGCGTGTTCGCCTACCCCGGCTACGACCTGAAAGAGGGCATCAGCGGCGACATGGTGCGATTTGCACAGTTCATGCTGGCCTATGTGGCCTGGTTCTACGACGCGGTGACGCCCATTTCGGAGCTGGACGGCGTGTTCGGCGCCGAGACCGTGGACGCGGTGAAAGCCTTCCAGCGCGAATTCGCGCTGCCCATCACCGGCGTGGTGGATGAACCCACCTGGAACGCACTGGTGCTGACTTACCTGAGCCTGGCTTCCGACACGACGGAGAACGGCCGCGCCCCGGGCGAGTACCCGGGCTATGCGCTGGTATTCGGCAGCGCCGGAGGCGCCGTGCTGGAGCTGCAGCGCCTGATGAACAGCATCGCCGCGCGCTTCTGTTCGGCCTGGTTCGTGCCAGAGAGCGGCATCTTCGACCAGCAGACCCTGGACGCCGTCAAGGAGTTCCAGCAGGGCTTCGGCCTGCCGGTGACGGGCCTGGTGGACCGGGAGACCTGGGACACCATCTATGATTATTCCATCCTGTGAAGGGAGTGCTTGATATGGCTAAAGTATTTGTGTACGATGCGTACACCAACCGCTTACTGCGGTATGATCTGAGCGAGAACGACCCCATGCCCTATTCCTACGGCAGCACGCTGCGGCTGAAGGAGTTCCGCGGTTCCTCCAACAGCCAGACGCTGTGGACCACCGTGGCCGCCATGGAGGCCTGGAACCTGACGCGCCGGCGCTACGGCAAGGGCATCTATGTGGGCTACGCCTTCAAGCGCATTTGGGAGGGCGGCCACGGCACCGCCAGCCAGCACTATGCGGGCGTCAGTTTCGACGTGGGGCAGAACGTGTCCAGCGCCGAGCGGCTGAAGATCCGCAATGCTGCCGTGGCCACCAAGGCCTGGGGTTATGTGGAGCCCATCAGCATGACGCCCCGCTGGGTGCACTTTGACCGCCGCTACGGCAAGCCCGCCTGCAGCGGCACCACCGCCGGCTACCCCACCATCCGCCGGGGCGACCGCAGCACCTATGTGCTGATCCTGCAGGATGGGCTGAACGCCCTGGGCTATTCCACCCGCACGCTGGACGGCATCTGCGGCAACAACACCATCAACGCCGTGAAAGCTTTCCAGCGCAACGTGGGCCTGACGGCCGACGGCATCTGCGGCTGCAACACCTGGAAAAAGCTGACCGCGGCCGTGGTGGGCATCGGCCGCACCAAGACCGTCATCGACTGACCCGCCCGGCGCGGCCTCTCCCCCGCCGCACAGGGCAAAAAAGCCCCGTCCTTCCGTGAAGAAGGCGGGGCTTTCCCTTTTTTATTTACGGGGCGGGCCGCCGCATGGCTTCCTTGACCGCGTACATCTGCCGATCGGCGTGCACAAAGGCCGCCTCTAAATCGTTCGCGGCCTCGTCGGGCTTCAGGAAGGCCATGCCCACCGCCAGCGACAGCGGCACGCCCAAAAGGCCGGACGCGGCCGCCAATTCTTCGTGCAGCCCGGCCACCCGGCTTTCCATCTGTGCCTCGCCGGCCCCCAGGGCCACGGCAAAAAATTCATCCCCGCCCACACGGAACACCTGGTCCTGCCCCGCGCTGAACTGACGGCGCAGCACCGCGGCCACCTGCTGCAGGGCCTTGTCTCCCATGTGGTGGCCCCAGCGGTCGTTGACTGATTTGAAGCCGTTCACGTCCATCACCACACAGCACACCCGCCCCGCCGGGCGGCCCTTGCCGCCGAAATCCAGCAGATATTCCATATAGGCCGCCCGGTTGGGCAGGCCCGTCAGCACGTCGGTATAGGCGATGTGATAGATCTCGTTTTCCCGCTGCAGGCGGCGGTACTGCTCGTCGATCTTCTTGGTTTTCAGAATGGATTGAATGAATACGCCGTAGCAGGCCAGCACCACCAGGCAGAACAGCAGGAAACCGGGCGCATATTCCACACGCTCGATCATGGGCGCGGGGTAAGCCAGCTGGAACAGCAGCGCCGCATAGATCAGCAGCGCGGTGCCCATCATGGCGCCCCAGCCGGCCTTCACCACTTCCA
>CAJMEU010000010.1 GCA_905212515.1 uncultured Oscillospiraceae bacterium
GTTGACGGTGGTTACGTTCTGGCTGACGCTGTTTTTGCCGTAGCTGCCGCAGCCCAGGGTGAGGGAGGGGGTGTTGGTGTTGTAGATATCGCCGATGGCGCCCTGGCTGGAGGGGCTGTTGACGATGATGCGGCCCACGCGCATGGCCACGCCGTAGGCGTCGGCGATATCCATGCTGCCGGTGTGGATGACGGCCGAGTGGCCAAGGCCCCCCAGCTCCAGCATTTTATTGGCGTAGGCAAAGCCCTGTTGCTGATCCTTGGCGACGAAATAGGCCAGCACGGGGCTGAGCTTCTCTTTCGACAGGGGTTTGTCCTCGCTGGGGCCGCCGGGCAGCGGCGCGATGAGGATTTTGGTCTTTTCCGGCACCTTCAGGCCGGCCTGCTGGGCGATCCAATCGGCGCTTTTGCCCACCACGTCGGCGCGCACGCCCTTGGCCGGGTCGGGGAACATATACTTTGTCAGGGTGGCCACCTCTTCCTTATTCAGGAAGTAGCAGTTGTTGGCCTTCATATACGATTCGAACTCTTTGGCGATCTCCTGTTCCACGATCACGGCCTGCTCGCTGGCGCAGATCATGCCGTTGTCGAAGGTTTTGGACATCATCAGGTCGGTGCAGGCGCGGTGCAGGTCGGCCGATTTCTCGATGAAGCAGGGCACGTTGCCCGGCCCCACGCCCAGGGCGGGCTTGCCGCAGCTGTAGGCGCTTTTCACCATGCCCGGGCCGCCGGTGGCCAGGATGGTGGCCACGCCGGGATGGGCCATCAGCATCTGGGTGGCCTCGATGGACGGATGCTCGATCCACTGGATGCAGTTTTCCGGCGCGCCGGCTTTCACCGCGGCCTCGTACACCACGCGGGCGGCCTCGGCGCTGCACTTCTGGGCCGAGGGGTGGAAGGCAAAGACGATGGGGTTGCGCGTCTTCACCGCCACCAGGCTTTTGAACAGCGTGGTGGAGGTGGGGTTGGTGGTGGGGGTGACGCCGCAGATCACGCCCACGGGCTCGGCCACTTCCACGTAGCCCTCCATCTCGTTCTCGTCCAGGACGCCCACGGTTTTCTCATCCTTGATGTCGTGCCAGATATACTCGGTGGCGAACATGTTCTTGATCACTTTGTCCTCGTACACGCCGCGGCCCGTCTCCTCCACGGCCATGCGGGCCAGCTCCTGGTGTTTGTCCAGGCCGGCCAGGGCCATCTCGTGCACGATATGGTCGATCTGCTCCTGATCCAGGGCCAAAAATTCCTGCAGCGCTTTCTGGGCCTTATCCACCAGGGCGTCGATCATCACGGCGGCTTCGCTCTTTTCAGTGGTGACGGGCGTTTTTTTCTCTGCCATAAAAACCTCTCCTTTTTGTTGATCCGGATGGGGTGGTCGTTCGAATATGCGGGGCCGGCGGCGGGCCGCCTTCCCCGGTGATTTTATCTTACCATATCGTTAAAAGTTTATCAATGTGCAGGACGCCGAATGTTTTGCGATGGCAGCGGCTCTTTTATGCAGTTTGACAAAACTTTAACAATATCTGCCGGCGCCCGTGTCCCGCGGGCCTTGTATGGCGCCGGGACGCGTGGTACAATATGGATGAACTATTTTTCCGCGGCGCGGCCGCGCAGGAGGTGTGCCCATGAATCAGCAGCAGACGTTGTTTTCCCCCTCTCCCCTGGCCCAGCCCCTGGCCAGCCGGATGCGGCCGCGCACGCTGGAGGATTTTTGCGGCCAGCAGCACCTGGTGGCCGAGGGCAAGGTGCTGCGCAACCTCATCGACGCGGACACCGTGCCCTCCATGATCTTCTGGGGCCCGCCCGGCGTGGGCAAAACCACCCTGGCGCGCATCATCGCGGGCAGGACGAAGGCCGAGTTCATCGATTTTTCCGCCGTGTCCAGCGGCGTGAAAGAGATCCGCGCCGTGATGCAGCAGGCCGAGGAAGCCCGCATGTTCGGCGGCAAGACCATCCTTTTTGTGGATGAGATCCACCGTTTCAACAAAGCCCAGCAGGACGCCTTTTTGCCCTATGTGGAAAAGGGCAGCATCATCCTCATCGGCGCCACCACCGAAAACCCGTCGTTTGAGATCAACTCGGCCCTTTTGTCCCGCTGCAAAGTGTTCGTGCTCAAGGCCTTGACGCCCGAGGAACTGACGGGCCTTCTGCGCCGCGCAATACAAAGCAAGCAGGGCTTCGGCATGCAGAGGGTGGACATCGCCGACGAACTGCTGGAGATGATCGCCCAATTTGCCAGCGGCGACGCCCGCACGGCCCTGAACACCCTGGAGATGGCGGTGCTGAACGGCCGCCGGGAGGGCGATGTCACCGTGGTGGACAAGCCTCTGCTGGAACAGTGCGTCAGCCGCAAATCCCTGCTGTATGACAAAAATGGCGAGGAGCATTACAACCTCATCAGCGCCCTGCACAAATCCATGCGCAACTCGGACCCGGACGCGGCCGTCTATTGGCTGGCGCGCATGCTGGAGGCCGGCGAAGACCCGCTGTACATCGCCCGGCGCCTCATCCGCTTTGCCAGCGAAGACGTGGGCCTGGCCGACCCCCGCGCCCTAGAACTGTGTGTGGCCGTCTACCAGGCCTGCCACTTTCTAGGCATGCCGGAGTGCAATCTCAATTTGACCCAGGCGGTGGTGTACCTGTCCCTGGCGCCGCGCAGCAATGCGCTGTACAAGGCCTATGAGCACGCGAAAAAGGACGCCATGACCATGCTGGATGAACCGGTGCCCCTGGTGATCCGCAACGCGCCCACCAAACTGATGGAGCAGCTGCACTACGGCGAAGGGTATGTGTACGCCCACGATACCGAGGAGAAGATCGCCGCCTTCGACTGCCTGCCTGAGAGCCTGGCCGGCACCCGCTATTACGAGCCCACCGAGGCCGGCGCCGAAGGGCGCTTCAAACAGAAGTACGAGGCCGTGACAGCCTGGCGGCAGGAACATAAAAAGTAGCGTCAGGCTGGTTTCGGGCCCAGGGCTTATCGCCGCCCTCCCGCGGGGATCGTTCCGCAGCCCCGCAGCCGATAAAATGAACGAAAAAAGGAGCCAAACACATGGATTGGACCGACATCAAAACCACCGTACCCGCCCAATACGCCGACACGGCCGAGGCCATCGCCACCGGCATCTCCGGCGGCGGCATCTACATTGAGGATTACCGCGACCTGGAAGCCCAGGTAGAGGCCATCGCCCATGTGGACTTGATCGAGCAGGACCTGCTGGACAAACGCCGCGACCAGGTGACGGTGCACCTGTACATTGCGCCGGATGAAAATTTCGCCGAGATCGCCGCGCTGATGCACAGCCGCCTGACCGCCGCCGGGGTGCCCTATACCCTGGAGACGGCGGGCGTCAGGCAGGAGGACTGGGAGAACGGCTGGAAGCAGTACTACCATGCCATGGACATCGGCCGCCGGCTGGCCATCGTACCCAGTTGGGAAAGCTATCCGAACCCCCAGGGCCGGGCCGTCATCACCCTGGACCCGGGCATGGCCTTCGGCACAGGCACTCACGAGACCACGGCCCTGTGCCTGGAGACGCTGGACGCGCTGGTGGCCGGCGGCGAACGGGTGCTGGACATCGGCACGGGCAGCGGCATTTTGGCCATTGCCGCCCTGAAGCTGGGCGCCGCTGAGGCCGAGGGCGTGGACATCGACCCCATGTGCGTGCGCACCGCGGGCGAGAACGCGGCCCGCAACGGCGTGACGGAGCATTTTAAGGTGCTTATCGGCGATCTGTCCGACAAGGCCGGCGGCCTTTATGATATCATCTGCGCCAATATCGTGGCCAACGCCATCAAGGCCCTGGCGCCGTCCGTGCCCGCCCTGCTGGCGCCGGGGGGCACCTTTATGGCCAGCGGCATCATCCGCGAGCGGGCCGCGGAAGTGGCCGACGCCCTTGCCGCCGCGGGCCTGCAGGTGCACCAGACGAAAGAGAAAAACGGCTGGGTGTGCCTTGTGTGCGCCCGCGCCGAAGGCTGACCGGCCGAAAGGAGCGAATCCATGCCTCACCGCTATTTTGCCCAGCAGGTCCGCGGCGCAGACGCCTTCCTCGCCCCGGCCGACTCCCGCCACCTGTGCGTGGTGCTGCGCGGGCGCCCGGGCGAGGAAGTGACCGTGTGCGACGGCGCGGGCACCGACTATGTCTGCCGCCTGGCCCAGGCCGACCCGGCGTGCTGCCGGCTGGAAATACTTTCTTCGGCGCCCAGCGTATCGGAACCGTCCGTCCGGGTCAAACTGTACGTGGGATATCCAAAATCCGACAAGCTGGAGTGGATCATCCAAAAGGCCGTGGAATTGGGCGCGGCCGAGGTGGTGCCCTTTTTCAGCGCCTTCTGCGTGGCGGCGCCGAAAAAAGAGGAACAAAAAAACCAGCGCTACAACCGCATTGCCTTCGAGGCCGCCAAACAGGCGGGCCGCGGCGTCATCCCGCCGGTGGCAATGCCCCTCACATACGCGCAGATGCTGCAAAGCGCCGCCCAGGCCGACGCGGCGCTGTTTTGCTACGAAGCCGCGGGCGCGGGCAGCCCACCCTTACATAGCCGGCTGGAAAACGGGGTCCGCTCCGTGTCCATCATCACCGGCAGCGAGGGTGGTTTTTCCCCCGAGGAAGCAGCCCAGGCAAGTGCGGCGGGCCTTACGCCCGTCGGCCTGGGGCCGCGCATCCTGCGGTGTGAGACAGCCCCTCTCGCCGCTTTGGCTGTGGTGATGGCCCTGACCGGCAATTTACAATAGCCGGCGGCGGCCTGGGCAGGTCTTTTTTCCGTTCCCTTTCGCCCCGCACGGCACGTGAAAGGGAGTTATCAACCATGAAAAAGATCATCAGCATTTCCGCCGCGCTGGCCCTCAGCCTCACGCTGTTCGCCGGCTGCTGGGGCGGCTCGTCCTCCTCCAGCTCGTCCAAACCCTCGGCTTCTTCCAGCACGTCCTCCAGCACATCTTCCAGCATGTCCGGCAGCATGTCCGGCAACCAGGATACCACGGATTCCACCCTGCCCGGTGATGTTTCCGGCGGCCTGTCCGACGCAGGCAGCGGCGCCTCGGACGTTCTGTCCGGCGTGGGCGACGGCGCCTCCGACGTCTTGTCCGGCGTGGGCGACGGCGTGTCCGATATGACCGGCGGCGCTTCCAGCTCCGGCAACAACATGTCCAGCTCTGCCTCGGTGGCCGCCAATGCGGCCGCCGGGGACGAGGCCTGGGCCCTGCGTTTGGTGAACGCCGACAACCCTCTTCCCGGGGATTTTGAGGTGCGCACAGCCAACATCGACGGCTACGAACACCGCCCCTTCGACATGCGCGCGGCCGACCAGCTGAACGCCATGCTGCGGGACGCTGAAAAAAGCGGCAACCAGCTCTACTTAGTGTCCGCTTACCGCAGTGTGGGCCGCCAGAAGGCCCTGTTCGAGCGCAAGACGGCCGCTTTTGAGGCCGAGGGCCTGCCCCGGGCCGAGGCGGAGAAGCAGGCCGCCCAGTGGGTGGCACGGCCCGGCATGTCCGAGCATAACCTGGGATTGGCGGCCGACATCGTGTCCGCCGATTGGTACCAGACCCACAACGACCTGACCGCTGATTTTGAACAGACCCCCGCCTTTGCCTGGCTGAAACAGCACTGCGCCGAGTACGGCTTCATCCTGCGCTACCCCCTGGGCAAAGAATCTGTCACCGGCGTGACGTATGAACCCTGGCATTATCGTTATGTAGGTAAAGAGGCCGCCAAAGCCATCATGGACGGCGGCCTCACGTTGGAGGAGTATGTGGCGGCGCGTTGACCGCCGCGTGTGGGCATGATGAAACAGCAAAAAAAGAACCTTGCCGCCGGCCTGCTGGCCGTGACCCTATTGGCGGCGCTGGCCCTGGCGGGCCTTACTTATCACAGAGAGATCTGGGCCGTGCTGACACAGCAGGCGGCCCGGGATGCGTTTATCGGCTGGGTGCGCGGCTCCGGTCCCTTGGGGCTGGCGGCCTTTTTCGGCATCCAGGTGCTGCAGGTGGTGGTGGCCTTTTTGCCCGGTGAACCCATCGAGCTGGCCGCGGGCCTGTTGTACGGCACCTGGGGCGGCTTGGCGCTGTGCCTGGCCGGCGTGCTGGCCGGCACGGTGGGCGTGTATTACACGGCCAAGTTTTTGGGCGCGCGGGCCGTGGCCGGGGAAAAACTGGCCAAATACCGCTTTTTGCGCGACGGCGCCCATGTGCAGTTCGCGCTGTCCCTGCTGTTTTTCATCCCCGGCACACCCAAGGACTGGCTGGTGTACTTAGGGCCATTCCTGCCCGTGCCGGCCCGCAACTTTTTCCTCATCAGCACCCTGGCGCGCATCCCCTCGGTGCTGTCCAGCACTTTTGCCGCGGCCAGCTTCGCCGCGGGCAACTGGCGGGTGGCGGCCGTGGTGTACCTCTGTACCGGCCTGGCGGCGGCCGCCTGTGTGTGGAAGGAGGAGGCGATCCTGCGCTGGATCAGCCGCCGGAAAGGCCGGGGGACAAACCGCGGGGAATGACGGCGCGGGCAAGCCCCTGCCTGTGCCTGTCCGGGAAGAAAAAAGAAAGAGAGGATCTCCATGGAATCGATCCGCTTATCCTCCGCAAGCCATCCGCTGTATCCCCGGGCCCGGGCCCTGTATGAGGAGAGCTTTCCCTTGCACGAGCAGCGCGTGCCCTCGGCCCAGCAAGCCGTCCTGGCAGACGAGGCCTACCACTTTGACCTGCTGTTTGAGGGCGAACTCTTCCTGGGCCTGTTGCTGTATTGGGAGGCGCCGGATTTTTTCTACGTGGAACATTTTTGCATCGATCCCGCCCTGCGCGGCCAACGGTACGGACGGCGGGCGCTGGACCTGCTGGGCCAAAAGGGCAAACCCGTTATTCTGGAGATCGACCCGCCCGAGGACGGCCCGTCCCTGCGGCGCAAGGCTTTTTATGAGCGCGCCGGCTACCGGGCCAACGGCTTTGCCCACGTGCACCCGCCCTATCAGCCGGGGCGGCCCGGGCACCGTTTGCTGGTACTGTCCTATCCCGACTCCTTGTCCGCAGCCTTATACGGCCGTTTCTCGGCCTACTTGCAGCAGCATGTGATGGCGCGCTGAGCGCCCCCATAAAAATCCCCCGGCAGCCGCGAAAACTGCCGGGGGATTTTTATGGTTCAGATGGCTTCCTGCTTCGCTTTGTAAGCCGTGCCCCAGGCGCCCATGGCGTCCAGCACGGGCTTCAGGCTGCGGCCGGTATCCGTCAGGGTATATTCCACCCGCGGCGGCACCTCCGCGTACACCTTGCGCGTCAGCAGGCCGTCGGCCTCCATGGCCCGCAGGTTGGCCGTCAGCACCTTCTGCGTCACGTGGCCCACGCTGTTTTTCAGCTGGCTGAACCGCTTGGTGCCGTCCATCAGGTCCCGCAGGATCAGCACTTTCCATTTGTCGGAGATCAGCGTCAGCGTCGTCTCCACCGGGCAGGCGGGCAAAGGCTGTTCCACGTGTCTCCCTCCGATCGTCTCTTTTTGATACCTACAGCCCTATCAGGCTGTACACCCTTATTGTATCGCTGTATTTTTTTGCCGTCAAGCCGTTTTTTGGGGCATGCTAAAGGCGGAGGCGGCCGGCGCGCGGCGCCAAACCACCGCCGCCCCTGGGCGCGCGAAAAATGCGCCCCTCCGGGAGGTTTCCATGTACCCTTATCACAACAAGATCAAGCAGCGCATCCGGCAGGGAGAGCTGGCCGCCTACGCTTATGTGCAGGATTATCCCCGCATCGGCCCGGCGCTGGTGCTGTACTTTTGCACCTATCCCCCGATGCGGCCCATCCGCCCCCATCGCTGGGCCGAATACGCCCCCCTGCTGGCCCAGTGGGAGGCGCGGCGCGGGCCATGAAAAAAGGAGGCCCGCCTCCATCGGCGCAGCCTCCTTTTGAAATCTCAGCGTGCCAGCTGGCCGCGCACGTCGGCGGGCAGCGTGTCGATGACGCTGTGGTTGGGGTTCATCAGCACGTGTTCCTCCAGCTTCAGGCCGAAGGTGGCGCCCTCCATCACGGCCGCGTGCAGGTTGCGGGGCGATTTGCTGTCGCCGGCGTTCACCACCGGCATGCCCGCGGCGCGCAGCTCGTCGAACAGGGCCGTGTTGGGGCGGGTGTGGCAGGTGACGACATCGTCGATCTCCAGCTCGATGCGCTGGAAGTCCTTGTCCATCAGCACCACCTTGCCCGGCTCGATGCTGTACACGGTGCTGTTTTCATACACCTTCACCGGGTGCTTGAAGGGGTCGCTGTGCAGGGCCTCGGCGTCCGTTTGGGCAAAGCGCTTGCGCAGCACGTACATGTGGATCACCTCCACGCTGGCCGCGAACTCTTTTTTGTCCGTGACGATGGTCACATCCTTGCCCATGCCCGCCAGGGCGGCGGCGGTGTCGGCGGCGGCATAGTGGTCGCCCCACACCAGCACCTTTTCGCCGGTCTTGCGCATTTTGCGGTCCTGCGGGTGGAAGGGGCAGGTCACCTTGGGGCAGGCGATGGCCTCTTCAAAGGGCACCGCGCGCTCGGCGCCGATGCACGCGGGCACATAGCTGGAGGCGCCGGTGGCGTTCAGCACCACGTCAAAGCCCTTCAGCTGCTCCACCGTGGGGCAGGTGCGCAGGCGCACGTCCACGTCCAGGTCCTTGATCTGCCCGCGGATCCAATCGGCGTACCATTTCATCTTCTCTTTGCCCGGGGCCATGCAGCAGCCCAGGATGGCGCCGCCCAGCTCCCCGCTCTTCTCAAACAGGGTCACTTTGTGGCCGCGCACCGCGGCGATGCGGGCGGCCTCCATGCCGGCCGGGCCGCCGCCCACGATGCCCACGTTCAGCGGCGCGGCCGCGGGGGCCATGTCGTCGAACTCCATGTGTCCGCAGGCCGGGTTGATGGCGCAGCCGATCTCTTTCTTGGCCATCATGCTCTCCTGCCAGCAGCCCGTCAGGCACGAGATACAGCGGCGGATCTGCTCGGGTTTGCCCATGTACGCTTTCAGCGCCCAGTACGGGTCGCACAGCAGCTGGCGGGCCAGGCCCACCATGTCGGTGTCGCCGTCGGCCACCACTTTGTCACAGAACTCCGGGTCGCGGAACGTGTGGCTGTTGATGACGGGGATGGACACGGCCTTTTTCACCGCCTGGGAGGCGTACAGCGTCCAGCCCTGGGGGTAATACATGGGGTCGAAGCCCGCGCCCGGGCTCTCCTGGATGCACTGGCTCAGGTCCAGGGCGGCCACGCCGGCCCGCTCGAATTCCACGGCCATCTTCACGCTCTCGTCCAGCTCGCGGCCGCCCTCCACCCACTCGTCCACCGAATAGCGCACCAAAATGGGGAAATCTCTGCCGCACTTTTTCTGGATGGAGGAGATGATGGCCAGGGGGAAGCGCATGCGGTTCTCAAAGCTGCCGCCCCAGCGGTCGATGCGCTTGTTGAGATAGGGCGACATGAACTGGGAGATCAGATAGCCGTGGGCGGCGTGCAGTTCCACGCCGTCGAAGCCCGCCTGCTTCACGCGCCAGGCCGCCTCCGAGAATTTGTCCACCATGTCCACCACTTCCTCGGTGGTCATGGCGCGCACGGGCTTGCCCTTTTCCTCGGCATTTTCATACACGATCTCGTGGCCGGCGCTCCAGGGCAGCTTCACCACCATATCGGTGGCGGACATGGTGTTGTAGCGGGGAATGGCGCACTGGCGCCCCGGGTGCTGCAATTGCACCACACACTTGGCGCCGTACTTATGCATGCTCTCGGCCAGGCGCGCCAGGCCGGGGATGAAATTGTCGTCGTCCGCCACCAGGCCCGTCACGGTGGGGCGTCCGGTCTTGCCGTCCGGGGAGGTGGCGCCCACAATGATGAGGCCCACGCCGCCCTTGGCGATCTGGCTGTGGTGGTGGATGTCCCGCTCGCTGACAGAGCCGTCGGCGTTGGAAGAGCTGACGTCCGTGGGCACATGGCAGATACGGTTGGGCACCGTCATATTGCCGATTTGGATGGGGGTGAACAAGTGCTCGTAATATGGCATAAAAAATCGCTCCTTTTCCCTAAAGTGTACAAAAAATCGCAAAAAAATTCCGCTGTTCTGGCTTTATTGTACACCCGTCCTGGGGGGAGCGAAATGGCAAAAGCGATTCAATTTATATCAGATGCGGCTATTGTCCCTGTATCGGCGCGCAGGCCGGCCCGCCAGGCCCGAGGCGTCATGCCCTCGGACTCCTCGAACATTTTATAAAAGGAATAGGGGTTGGCAAAACCGGCTTCGCGCACGGCTGCGCCGATGGACAGCCCGCTGGAGGCGATCAGCCGCCGGGCCTCCAGATAGCGCAGCTTGGCCACATAGTCCTGAAAGCTCATGTGCATCTCCTGGCGGAACAGGTGGCGGAAGCGCGATTCGCTGAGGAAGCACTGGGCCGCCGCGTCCCTCTGGGCCAGGCGGCCGGTGAAGTGGCTGTCGATATACGCCAGCGCCGGGCGCAGGCGCAAATAGCCGGACAGGCTGGCCGCGGCCGCGCCCTCGTCCACCTGCAGCAGGCTGCAAAGCTCCGCCAGCACCAGCCGCAGCCGCGCCAGGATCAGGCGCCGGCGGCCCGGGCGGGCGCTTTGGGCGTCGGCCCACAAGTCCTCCAGCAGCGGGCGCAGAATCCAGCCCGCGGCGGTGTCCCCGCCGATGCGGTTGCACGGGCGGCCGCTGTCATAGCGGAAGGGCAGCAAATATTCGGCATCCCGGGCGCCGGCGCCGTCCAGCAGCAGGCCGGGCAAAAAAAGGAAAAAGCAAAAGCGGGTCTCCCTGTGGGGCGCACTGGCCGCGCCGTGCTTCTCCAGGTCGTTGGCCAGGAAAATGTCGCCCGCGCGGTAGGGGTAACAGTGGTTTTCAAAATAGAAGGTGCCCTCCCCCGCCGTGCACAGGCCCAGTTCATAATAATTGTGCCAGTGCATCCTGGGCGGGCCGTCGGACGCGTCGTCGGTCACGGTGTAATCCACCACCGAAAAAGGGAATTCGGCGTCCAGCCGGTAATCCCAAAAAAAGCTTTGCATCGGGCCTGCCTCCTTTGTGTCCCATTGCCTTGATTGTAACAGACGGGCCGCCGCCATGCAAGGGGAAGGCCCCCTGTGCGCTGCACAGGGGGCCAAAGGGGTATCTCTCTTGGTGTGAGGAGGAATCATGTACAGAGCTCCGGATTGCGGCTTCCGTCCCTCTGCATGTTTGATTATAACGGTTATTTGCGTTTTGTTTGTTACCGCGCTGTGAACAAGCTGTAAACAGTAATAAAACTCCGCCGGCCGGTTTCCCTCCGCCGGCGGAGCTTCCAGCGGCCGCCTCCGTGTTCTGCCCCTGCTGGGCAACGTCGGTCTTAATCCTTTTGTCCCGCCCGCAGGCCGCGTCTTCTCCGGGACAAACCCCAGCGACGCAGATTTATCCCGAACGCGAAAAAACACCCCGTCCGGCGAAAGGGGCTCGCCGTCAGGCGGAGACCCGTGCCAAAAGGGGTGTTTTTGATTTGGCGCAGCGGGAGGGATTCGAACCCTCGTGCGATTGCTCGCAAACTGATTTCGAGTCAGCCCCGTTATGACCACTTCGATACCGCTGCATTTTATTCCGCCGCGGGCCGCGCGGCAACGGACTGTATAAAAGGCATGCGCTTATACCCTGCGGATATAATTTCAGCCGTTCCCTCAAACAACGATGCCCCAAAACAGCCTATTTATTATACCATCCGGGCGGCGGGGCGTCAAGTGTGCGCGCCGTCCGAAGGGGCGGCGGGCGCCATCCGTTCCAGCAGATATTGGTCGCGGCCGGCCGCTTTGGCGTGATAGAGGGCCAGGTCGGCCCGCTTTACGATCTCCTCATAGCGCTGGCCGGCACAGAAAGGCACTACGCCCATGCTGACGCGCACGCTGCCCTCCCCGCGGAAGGCTCTCTGCAGGCGCTCGGCCACCGTTCCGGCGTCCTGCGGCGCGGAAAGGTCCCACATCCACACGCAGAACTCGTCGCCGCCGTAGCGCAGCACGATGTCGCTGCGGCGCGCCTGGCGCAGCAGCAGCCGTCCCACCTGGGCCAATACCTGGTCGCCTTTGTCGTGGCCCTGGGTGTCATTGACGCCCTTGAAATCGTCGATATCCAAAAACAGGCATGCGCCCACAGCGTCCTCACCCATGGAGGCCAGGGCCGCGCGGGCCCGCCGCTCGCCGGCTTCCCGGGTGTACACCCGCGTCAGGACATCGCGGTCGGCGATGGCGTTCTCCCGCCTGCGTAGATGCACCAGATACAAAACCAGCAGGGCCAGCGCCGACAACAGCAGCACCGTGGCCGCGAACATTTGGGTGGTACTGGCATTGATGGCGCCCAGCGTGCGCTCATAACTGCGGCTGTCCACCAGAGAGAGGACGGCCCAGCCCCGGTACTGCAAAGGCTGAAAATACAGGTATCGCAAACGCCCCGCACTGAGATAGGTGTAAAAACCGCTTTCGCCCTTCTGAATGCGCCTTGTCAGATCTTCCAGAGAGCTGCCCCGGGGAAAGTCCATGGTGCCGATCATGTCGAAAAAGGTGTCGTAGGCCTCCATGCCGTCGTAGGTAGCCACCAGCTTGCCGTATTCGTTGATGACCATCGTGGCCCCCACGCCCCGGATGTCCATGGTGTTCACCAGCCTGCCCAGATAGCGCGTGGAAAATTCCAGGCAGAGGCCGCCCGCTACCCGCCCTTTTTCATCGAACATGGGCACTTCCAGCACCACGCTGTCGTCGTCGCCCATGGCGGCGCGGTACACGTCCGAGACGCAGGGCTCGCCCAGCAGCATTTTGCGGTAATAGCTGCGGTGGGTCACATCCGCCGTCTGGCCGCCCGCGAAGTGGACGACGCCCGCGTGGTCCAGCACGCCCAGGCGGTAGCCGTCCCCGCTGTCACGCTCTACGATCCGGCGCCAATTTTCCTCGCCGGTGCCGTCCGGCACACAGCACACCAGGGCCAGGTCCTCCAGCTTGCTGAACGTGCTGTCGAAAAAATTGTCCAGGAAAGCGCCGCTGAGGGTGGTGGTATCCGCCAAGTCCTCTTCCACCTGCTGCATCACCAGCCTGCCCACCCGCTGCCAATACAGCGCGTAAGCCCCCACCATCAGGCCCAGCACGGCCAGGACAAGCAGTGCTGCCAGAAGCTGACGGGCACGCAGTTTCCGCCGCCGGTCCTGGGTCTGCTCTTCCGGCTGTGCCATGGCGTCTCCCTCTTTTCCGCAATTCTTTCCAGGGTCGTCTCCAGTATAGCACAATCCGCGGTCGGACGCACCTGTTCTCCCTGATTTTTCGGAAGAAAAAACGCGCGGGAACTCGTAAGTTTTGGCCGACGTTTTTTGCGTCTGGCCGCATGCAGAAAAGCCCGGTGATCCTGACGGATCACCGGGCTTTTTTCGTATTCTCTCCCTCCCAAGCCGCCGGGCAGCTTGCGCCCAGGGCCGCAGGGTTCAGCGCGGGGCCAACGTGAGGCCCATCAAACTCTCCTTCAGGGGGATGAGGCTGCCCGTGGGCGCGCTCAGCGCGCGCACGCCGATGCGCACGTATGTCTCCGCCTGGGCCAGGCTGTCGGCGTTGGAGCAGCAAACGCACACCGGCAGGCCCGCCGGCCGGGCGGCGTCCACCACCAGCCGCAGCAGCTTGTGCACCGGGCCGCTCACCCGGGGGAAATAGCCTTGCACGTGGGCGTTGGCGCGGTCCACCGCGTGGGCGTATTGGGCCAGGTTCGTGGGGTTCACATGGAAGAACGCGGCGCTTTGGGCCAGTTCGTCGGCCGAGAGGGCCGCGGCCGGCGTGTCGATCATCACGCCCACGGGCACGTTTTCGGCAAAGGGCAGGCGGCGGGCGCGCAGGGCCGCTTTGGCGCCCACCATGGCGTCCAGCATGGCGTCCAGTTCCTCGCGGCCGTTCACCATGGGCAGCACGATGCGCAAATTTCCGTTCACGCCCGCCCGCAGCAGCGCGCACAGGTGGGTGCGCAGCAATTCGGGGTTGGCCAGGCAGAAGCGCGTGCCCACCAGGCCCAGGGCCGGATTGGGTTCCTCCTCCCGGGGCAGGCCCGGGGCCACTTTGTCCGCGCCGATGTCGTAGATGCTGATGGTCACGGGTTTGCCGGAGGCCGCGGCCAGGCAGTCGCTGAAAAAGCGCACCTGTTCGGCCTCGCCGGCGCCGGCGCCGGCCAGCAGCAGCACCTCGCTGGACAGCAGCCCCACGCCCTCGGCGCCCGCATCCACGGCGGCGCGCACGTCCTGGGGGCCCGAGCAGTTGGCGTACAAATTCACCCGCGTGCCGTCCCTGGTCTGGCACAAAGCATCGCGCAGGGCCAGGCCGCTCAGGCTCTGGCGGCGGCGCAGGCGGATCTGGTGGGCGAAGCGGGCCTTGGTGGCCTCGTCCGGCTCTATGTACACCTCGCCCGAAAAGCCGTCCACCGCGGCCGGCTTGCCCTCGCACTGGTCCAGGAACGCGTGGCCAGCCATCACCACGGCCGGGATGCCCATGGTGCGGGCGATGATGGACGCGTGGGCGTTGGCGCTGCCCTCGGCGGTGACGATGCCCAAAATCAGGCTGCGGTCCAGCGTGAGGATGTCCGTGGGGTACAACTCGTCGGCCACCACAATGGCCGGGCTGTCCAGCTGCAGCAGCTGGCGGGGCTGGTCGTCCAGCACGTCCACGATGCGGTAGCAGGCGTCCAGGATATCGCAGGCGCGCTCGCGCATGTAGTCGTCTTCCAGGGCGCGGATGCGCCCCGCGTACAGGCCGGCCGCCCGCTCCACCGAGGCGGCCGCGCCGGCGCCCGCCTCGATGTAAGAGATCACCTCGCCCCGCAGCCCCTCGTCGGTGAGGATGGCGCACTGGGCGCTCAGGATATCCTTGTCCGCGCCGGCCGCCTTTTTTTCCAGCCGCCCCAGCTGGGCGCTGGCTTCGCGCACGGCGGCGTCGTAATTTTCAATTTCCTGCGCGGGGTCCAGTACCGAGCGGCCAACGCCGGCCTGCGTATGGCGCAGGCGCCGCATCGGCCCCACGGCCAGCCCCTCCGAGGCCGGGCGGCCCAGGATGGTCTGCATACCAGTTCCCCCTTTCCGTCAGTCTGTACCAGTTTATGCGCGCCCGGGCCGCGCCATGCGGCCGGCATGGAATTTATTAACAGTATAGCACAGTGAAGCGCCTTGTCAATGCAGTCCGGCTCCTGGCGAAAACAGAACAGAGGGCCCCGCGGGGCCCTCTGTGTCAGTTGCGGGTGGTAGCCAGGAAAAACAGCGCGATGGTGCCCGGGCCGGAATGGCTGCCGATGACCGGGCCGATGTCGCCCAAAAACACCTGGGGCACTTTGTAGTCTTTTTTCAGCCGGTCGGCCACGTACTGGGCGTCGGCCTTGCTGTCACCATGGCTGATGAACATAGTCTGCCGCTCGGGGTGCACGGCGGTCTTGCCCGCGTGCTCCACCAGGGCGTCCAGGCTTTGGCGGCGGCCGCGCACTTTCTCCCGCGGGATCAGATGGCCCTCGTCGTCCACATGCAGCACGGGCTTGATGTTCAGCACCGTGCCGAAGAAGGCCGCCGCGCCAGACACGCGCCCGCCCCGCTTGAGGTGGTTCAGGTCGTCCACCGTGAACCAGTGGGCCAGCTTCAGGCGGTTGTCCTCCACCCACTGGGCCACCTCTTCAATGGGTTTTCCCGCGTCGCGCTGCTGGCAGGCCAAATACACCAGCAGCCCCTCGCCCATGGACGCGGCCAGCGTGTCCACGGTGATCAGCGTGCGGCCGGGGTATTCCTCCCGCAGGTCGTCAAAGGCCACGCGGGAGGCGTTGTACGTGCCCGACAGGCCCGAGGAAAAGGCCAGGTACAGCACGTCGTCGCCCGCGGCCAGCATGGGGCCGATGCGCGCCTTGAACACCTCGGGCGTGATCTGGCTGGTGGTGGGCATGCTGCCGCCCCGCACCTTGTCGTAAAACTGGGCCGAGGTCATCTGCGGCGCCAGCACGTCGTCGCTGTAGTCCTGCCCCTCGATGTGGTAGGTCAGGGGCAGCACGGTCACGTCCATCTGACGGATCAGCTCCGGCGTCAGGTCGGCCGTCGAGTCTGTCACGATCCTGTATTTCATAGGTCTGTATTCCCCTCTCACAGTTCAGTTTTCCTTATTATACCACAAACTCTCGCATTTGAACAGTAAAACCGCCCCAGCCGCCGGCGAGCCCGGCCGCCGAAGGGCGCGCCCATTTTTTGCCAGCGACCCACACTTGCCTTTTACGCCCGCCTTCTGCTATACTGGCGGTAAGCGAAATCCGCGAATTTTGTCTGTTTTTAGGAGGAACTCATGAAAAAGATTCTTGCGGGCGCCTTGTGCGCCCTGTTCGCCTTCTCCCTGGCGGCTTGCGGCGGCGCGCCGTCCGGCGCCTCTTCTTCCGCCTCGGCCGCCCCCGCGGCGCCCGCCTCCCTGTCGGAAAGCGCGCCCCCGGCCAGCTCCGCCAGCATCCCCGCCTCCTCCAGCGAGGCGCCCCCGCCGGCCAGCACCTCCGGCGAGGAGAGCACGCCGGTGCCCCGCACCATCGGCGAGGACGGCGCCGTCACCTTCGGCGGCCTGCATCTGCAGGTGGACCCGGCCTTTTCCATCCGGGAAGACGATTCCTCCCTGGTGATCGTGTTCGAGGATCAGCAGTCCCTGCTGACGATTACGGCCACCAAGGGCATGGAGCTGGAGGAGGGCTCGGCACTGGCGGGCGTACTGCCCGCGGTGTTGGTGCAAAGCTATGTCTCCGCTTTTGAAAACGTGAGCAGCGAACAGACCTTCGACACCGAGGTGGCCGGCGTGACCGCCAAGGCCGCCACCTTCCTTGGGGAGATGAAAGGCGAATGGGCCAATTGCAGTATCGTGGCCTTTGAATCCGGCAGCTATGTCTACGGCCTTTTCTTCAGCGAGCGCTCGCCCGCCGAATCCCACGTGGACGATTACGGCGCCGTGCTGGAAAGCCTCTCCCTGGAGGCGTGACACCCGCCCCATTCATTAAAAAATGCCCGGCTGTCCCAAACGGACGGCCGGGCGCTTTTTGTTCTGACTGCCCTGGGCGGGGCCGGCCCCCGTGGCCGAAGGGCGGCCCGCGGTTGTTTTCACTCCCCCATCAGGCGCCGCACCAGTCCCTCGTCGGCCGGGCAGAAGGGGTATGGGCCCAGGTCGGCCCGGCGCACCCAGGCGATGGCTTCGTGCACCGTGCACACCGGGCTGCCGGCCGTGATGCGGCCGGTGAAAAAGGTGAAGGCGATCTCCCGCTCGGGATAGGCGTAGGTGAACCGGTCGTACACGCCGTCCAGGGCGATGTCCACGGCCAGCTCCTCGCGGCACTCGCGCGCCACGCAGGCCTCCTCGCTTTCCCCCGGCTCCACCTTGCCGCCGGGGAACTCCCACAGGCCGCCGCAGCTGCCGCCCGGCCCCCGCCGGCAGATCAGCAGCTCGCCCGCCCCATTGCGCAGGATGGCCGCCGTTACATGCAGCATGGGCTTCCCCCCCCCTTTTCCCCTTCATCATACGCCGCCCGCCGGCCTTTGGCAAGAGGGGGACCGGCGATTTTTGTGCGCCTATCAACGACATTTTCGTTCTTCCCGCAAAAAGACGGAAAAAGAAGGGGAAGCGCTTGTTTTTTGGTGAAAAATTGCCAATGGCCCCGGCAAAAGAACTATGGTATCATAACAAGTACACTTCCCTTTCCCCGTCCCCCATGGGCGCGGCAGGGAATGTGCATATATCAAAGACAAATTTCAAAGAAGGAGGGACCCTCGCATGCAGCAAAACCAATGGGCAAGCCGCCTGGGCTTTGTGCTGGCTACCGCCGGCGCGGCCATCGGCTTGGGCAACCTGTGGAAATTCCCCTATCTGATGGGCAAAAACGGCGGCTTTTATTTTCTGGTGATCTATTTGGTATTCGTGCTGGTACTGGGCGTCCCTGTGATGATGGTGGAGATGAGCCTGGGCCGCCACACCGGCCACGATCCCGTGCTCAGTTATAAGGAAGTGCACCCCAAGGCGGGCATCGTGGGCGTGTGCGGCGTGCTGGCCGCCTTTGTCATCCTCAGCTATTACAGCGTCATCGGCGGCTGGATCCTCAAGTACATCTTCAGCTATGCCACCAGCTTTTCCGCGCCGGCGGACTTCGGCGCCTTCATCGCCAGCGGGCCCGAGACGGTGCTCTGGCATTTCCTCTTCATCGGCGTCACGGTGCTGGTTTGCCTAAAAGGCGTGGCGGGCATTGAAAAGGCCAGCAAATTCATGATGCCCTGCCTGTTCGTGCTGCTGGTGGTCACCATTGCGCGCAGCGTCACCCTGCCGGGCGCGGGCCAGGGGCTGGCGTTCATGTTCACGCCCAACGCGGCGGGCTTCAGCTTGTCCAGCGTGTCGGCGGCGCTGGGGCAGGTGTTCTACTCCCTCAGCCTGTGCATGGGCATCACCATCACCTACGGCAGCTATTTGAAAAAAGGCGAGAATATCTTCTCCAGCTGCGGCAGCGTGGCTGTGATGGACACGCTGATGGCCGTGCTGGCGGGCATCGCCATTTTCCCGGCCGTGTTCGCCTTCGGCCTGCAGCCGGATTCGGGCCCCAGCCTGATCTTCAGCACGCTGCCCAAGGTGTTCGGCAGCCTGCGGGGCGGGCCGGTGTTCGCCCTGGCGTTTTTTGCCCTGGTGTTTTTTGCGGCCGTCACCAGCGCCATCGCGCTGCTGGAGGTGCCCGTCAGCTACGCCATGGACAGCTGGGGCCTCTCCCGCAGAAAGGCCACGCTGCTGATGGGCGGCGCGGTGTTCCTGTTGGGCGTGCCCAGCGCACTGGCCTTCGGGCCCCTGGCCGGTTTTGCCCCGGCGGGGTACAATTTCTTTGATCTCATGGGCCTTTTGACGGACAACATCCTGCTGCCCCTGGGCGGCATCCTGATGTGCTGGTTCATCGGCTGGAAGTGGAAGCCGCAGCTCCTGGCGTGGGAGATCGAGGACGGCTGCCCCAAATTCGGCCGCGTGGCCAAGGTGTGGATCGGCTGCATCCGCTTCCTGGTGCCAGTGATGATCCTCATCGTCACGGTGACGGGATTCATGGGTATTTTTGAAAAGCTGGCCGCGTGATCAAAAGGCGCAGCCTCCTTCGGCGCGCCCGCGCGGAAAGGCATCGCCCCTGAAAAGGCACTTTTCGCGCACAGCTTCATCAAGCGTGCTTGCGGGCCAAAAGCATGGCCCACATTTTGCCGCGAAGCGGCAAAACCGCACAGCTCGACAACCACAAAAGGGTTCTGCGGTTTCGTTTACGAAGTGCCGGCGAACGCCGGCAAGCAGACGGCCGCGCAAGCGGCCCTCGGTTTCACGAAGTGAAACGCCGCGCCTCATCCTGCGCGGCAAGGGCGGCGGTTGTGAGCAAGGCCCCGGCAAATGAAATTTGCCGGGTGCGAACAAGGGCCGCCGCGGTGCGGCGGGCCAGCCGTCTGTCCGCTTTCGCGCAGCGAAATGCCGCGCAAAATGATGCGTGGCAAGGACACGGCCCAGCGGTTTTGGATGGATAGAGCATGAAAAAATCCCGGTGATCCGTCAGGATCACCGGGATTTTTTAAGTACGCTGGCCGCCAAAAGCGTCCGCCAAACCGATATTTTTTGCGCAAACGCGCTTTTCGGGACTTCTTGATTGGTTTTTCCCGCAGTCTCCCGCTGTTTTATCGCGCAAAATCGGCCGGCGCATGCCTCGGCCCGCGGGAACAGACGAAAAATCGCCGTGAAAATTGAGGCGTCCCACCGCTTTTAAGGTCTGCACAAAAGCAAAACAGGTGAAATATGCTATCCAAAAGTGCCGAATGGCTGAAAATAAACGCCATTTTCGGCACCTCCCAGCGAAAGACCGCGCTGAATTTCTTTCAAAACGCGATAATTTTTTCAAAAAACCATGAAAAAAGCAGCTTTTTACGCTAAAAAAAAGCTGCTTTTTTTCTTCGTTTTACGGCGGCCTCCTGGCACAGGGGGCGCTGCGCCCAGCCCGTCATTCCACCAGCGACAGCGTCACCGTGACCCCGTCTGCGCCCAGCAGCCCCGCCAATTCCTCCGGGGAAAGCCCGTCGATATGGCCCAGCCTCGTGTAGGCCCAGGTATTCCGGCCATAAAACAGCACCAGGGAATCCCCCTGATACAAAACGATATCCCCCGGCGCCGCGTCCAGCTGTACGTCGTCCCGGGCGATGCTTTGGGGCAGGGCCCCCACTTGTTCAAAGCCGCCGTAACGCTCCATCCGCACGGTCACCGGCCCCTGCGCCGCCAGCCCGGCCAGGGCGTCCGCGGCGGCGTTGTCCTCCCAGGTCACCGCAACGGCTGTGCCGTCGACCGATAAGGCCAGCGCCCCTTTCACGCCGTCCCCGCCCTCTTCGGCAAGCCGGGGCGTTTTCGCCGCCGGCGGGGCGGCAGCGGCGGCCGGGCCCGATGGGGCCGGGCCGTCCGCGCAGCCCGCGGCCAGCAGGGCCAGCGCCAGCAGGCCCAGGAATCCTTTTTTCATGCCAGATGCTCCCGCAAAAAGTCTGTGATCCGGTCAAAGGGGATGATCTCCGTCCTGTCATACAGGTCGGTGTGCACCGCGCCGGGAACCAGCAGCAGCTCTTTGTTGTCCCCGGTCAATTTCTGGAACGCGTCCTTGCTGAAATAGCAGGAATGGGCCTTTTCGCCGTGCACCAGCAGCACGGCGCTGCGAATCTCGCCGATGTACTGCAAAAGGGGCATGTTCAAAAAAGACAGGGCCGAGGTCACGTTCCAGCCTCCGTTGGAATTCAGCGACCGCTTGTGGTACCCGCGGCCCGTCTTATAATAATCGTAATAATCTTTTACATAAAAGGGCGCGTTTTCCGGCAGCGGGTCCGCCACGCCGCCGGCCCGGGCGTATTCCCCGCTTTTGTAATCGGCCGTGCGCTGTGCGTTCATGGCCCGGCGCTTTTCGTCGCGGGCCTGCGCGCTGTCCTCGGCGTCGAAATACCCGTTGGCATGGACGCGGGCCATGTCGTACATGGTGACGGCCACCGTCGTCTTCACGCGCGTGTCCACCGCCGCCGCGTTCAGGGCCATGCCGCCCCACCCGCAGATGCCGATGATGCCGATTTTCTCCGCGTCCACCTCCTGCCGGAGGGACAAGAAATCCACGGCCGCCTGGAAGTCCTCGGTGTTGAGATCCGGCGAGGCCACAAAGCGCGGCCAGCCGCCGCTTTCACCGGTGAACGAGGGATCGAAGGCAAGGGCAGCAAAGCCCCGCCCGGCCAGCGTCTGGGCGTACAGGCCGGCCGCCTGCTCCTTGACAGCGCCGAAGGGGCCGCTCACCGCCAGGGCGGGCAGTTTTCCCCGCGCGTCTTTCGGCCGGTAAAGGTCGGCTGCCAGGGTGATGCCGTACCGGTTGTGGAAAGTGACCTTCCGGTGGTCCACCTGTGCACTTTGGGGGAAGGTTTTATCCCACTCCGTCCCCAGTTGCAATTTTTCTTCCATATGCATTTCCCCCTTACCGGATCGCCGCGCCCAGGCGGTAGGCTTCCTGCAGCGCCGGATGGCCGTCCATCTCGCCCGGGCCGCTGACGCCGCCGGCAAACACCGTGCCCGCCAGCGCCGCCTTGCCGAAGCAGTCCACCCAGCCCTGCAGCCCGCTGACGGCTTTTTCCGGCACCTCCGCGCCGTCCTCGGCCGCCGCCGTCAGCAGGTAGACCTGCCGGAAGGCGTAGTCGGACGCGAACAGCGGGTTGGCCCGGTCCAGCAGCGTTTTCATCTGCCCGCTCATCTCATAGTAATAAATCGGCGTGGCAAAAACCAGCACCTGCGCCCGGCCCATCTTGTCCGTGATCTGCCGCGCGTCGTCCGCGATCACGCATTGCCGCGTTCTTTGGCAGGCCAGGCACCCCTGGCAAAACGCCAGCGTTTTGTCCCGCAGCGTCACCTGCTCCACGCTGTTGCCGGCGGCCTGCGCGCCCGCGCAGAACGCCCCGGCCAGGGCTTCGGAATTGCTGCGCGGGCGCAGGCTGGTGCTGATCACAAGAATATTTTTTGACATTGCTGTCCCTCCTGAAAATGATTTGACATTTGCTTTGACCTCTGCTAAAATCGATCTTAAATCATAAAGCTGACTTTAGGTCAAGGCTTTTTTTAAATTTTTTATCCGGAGGAAACGCCATGTATACGATCGGCCAGGTATCGGAGCTGGTGGGGCTGCCCGTTTCCACGCTGCGCTATTACGATAAGGAGGGGCTGTTCCCGGATATGGCGCGGGTATCCGGCATCCGCCGGTTCGGCGAAAAGGAGCTGGAGGCCATCCGGGTGATCGAGTGCCTGAAGCGGTCGGGCATGGAGATCAAGGACATCAAGCAATTCATGGAATGGTGCGCCCAGGGCAGCGGCACGTATCCCCAGCGCAGGGCCCTGTTCTTAAAGCAAAAAGAGCATATGGAGGCGGAGCTTTGCCGCATGAACCGGGTGCTGGACATGCTCAAGTTCAAGTGCTGGTATTATGAGCAGGCCATCCGGGACGGGAATGAGGACCGCCTTGCCGCCATGAAGCCGGAGGAGATGCCGCGGGACATCCGGCAGGCCTACGAGAACGCCCACCAAAAGTGATCCGCGGCTGGTTGCCGGCCCTGGGCCGGCAAAAGGGAGGTGTGCCATGAAGCGCTTGTATCTGGTGGGCGGGCCCATGGGCGTGGGCAAAACAGCCGCCTGCCGCCGGTTGGAGCAGATGCTGCCCGCCTGCGCCTTTTTGGACGGCGACTGGTGCTGGGACATGCACCCCTTCCAGGTGACGGAGGAGACCAAGGCGCTGGTGCTGGACAATATCTGCCACGTGCTGAACAATTTTTTGGCCTGTTCCGCCTTCGAGAACGTGGTGTTTTGCTGGGTGATGCACCAGCAGGCCATTTGGGACGCCCTGGCCGCCCGCCTGTGCACCCAGGGCTGGCAGGTGGTGCGCGCCGCGTTGGTGTGCGCCCCCGAGACCCTGCGCGCCCGGGTGGAGGGCGATGCGTCCCGCGCGCCGGACGCAGCCGCCCGCAGCCTTGCGTATCTGCCCCTGTACGGCGCCTTGGACGTGGCCCAGATCGACGTGACCGGCCTGGCCCCGGAGGGCGCTGCCCGGGCGCTGCTGGCTTTGAAAGGAGAAGACCCATGAGCCGTTTGACCCAATGGTCCGCGGGGGGGGGGGGGGGGGCGGCGCCGCGGGGGGGGCGCGGGCCGGGGGCTGCTGGTTTTTAATGGACACGAGCCATGAGCTGTTTGACCCTTGGGTCGGGGGGCGCCGGGTGGGCGCCGGACACCGCCGAGGCCCTGGCCCGCCTGGCGGAATTTGAAAACCTGGCCGAGGAACTGGCCGCCCAGCAGGAAGAGCTGAGCCGGGAGATGGCCGCCCTGCGCAAATCGGGCAAAGAGCGCTCGGTGCAGTTCCGGGAGCTGCTGGCCCAGAAGCTGGCCAACAGCCACACCCTGTCGCTGCTGCAGGCCCGGGGCCTGACTTGAGGAGGAACATGCCGTGTGTGAAGTGACTGCCGCCGGGATGAGGGCGTTGGAGCAGGCGGCCTTCGAGGCCGGGCAATCTTATCTGGATATGATGGAGCGGGCGGGCCGGGCCTCGGCCCGCGAAGCCCTGGACCTGGCGCCCGGCGCGCGCCGCTGTGTGGTGGTGTGCGGCAAGGGCAACAACGGTGGCGACGGCTTTGTGGCCGCCCGCGCCCTGTGGGAGAAAGGGCTGGAGGTGGCCCTTGTGCTGGCCGAGGGCGACGCCGTGACGCCCGATGCGGCCGAAAACCAGCGCCGGGCCGCCGCGCTGGGCATCCCCTGCCTTCCCTTGGCCGCGGATACGGCGGCCGCCCTGCTGGACCGGGCCGACGTGGTGCTGGACGCGCTGTACGGCACGGGGTTCCACGGCGCTTTGCGCCCGGCCGGGGCCTTGGCCGCCCGCCTGATGAACGGCTGCCCGGCCCCCGTACTGGCCCTGGACGTGCCCAGCGGCGTGGCCTGCGACACCGGCGAGGCCGCGCCCGGCGCGGTGCGGGCCGCGCGCACCGTCACCTTTCACGCGGCGAAGCCCTGCCACCGCCTGTGCCCCGCCCACTGCGGCGCGGTGCGCGTGGCGCCCATTTTTACCAGCCTGTAACCGCCGGGGCGGCGAAGGCGCGTTGGCGCAAGGAACCATTGCCCCCGGAAGGCAACGTCCACGCAGTGCGGCGGGCTGGCCGCTTGTCCGGTTTCGCGCAGCGAAATGGCGCGCCTCATCCTGCGCGGCAAGGGCGGCGTTTGTGAGCTGGGGCCCCGGCAAATTTCATTTGCTGGGTGCGAACAAGGGCCGCCGCAGTGCGGCGGGCCAGCCGCCTGTCCGGTCGCGCAAGCGATGGCGGCAATGCTTTTTGCCGCCAAGGACACGGCGTTTGTGAGCAGGGCCCCGGCAAATTTCATTTGCCGGGTGCGAACAAGGGCCGGCCCGGCGGCTTTGGAAAAGATATGAAAAAAGCCCGGCGGCCCTGAGGGATCGCCGGGCTTTTTGAGCGCACTGGACGCCAAGCCGCCTCAAGGCGACGGTTTCTTCCGTCCATCTGCCTTTGCCGCCCCGGCGTTCTTTGCCACCCTGGGCCCGGAGGGCGAAAAGCAGTTTTATCGACCCTCCAGCTGCTGTTCCAGCAGTGCCAGGCGGGCGCGGCATTCGTCGCGGTCCCGTAGGAGCTGCTGCACGCAGGCCACCAGCGGCGCGATGAACTCCTCGTACCGCAGGCCGTAATCGAACGCGCCCTCGATGAGGGCGCCCCCGGGGCCGCGGCGGGGCGCGCGTACAAACCCGGCGAACTCTTTGTCCGGGATGCCGCACAGCGTCATGGCCCGCTCCACATCCTGGGCGATCAGCCCCCAATGGCGGCGGCCGCTGGCGCCGTCGTTCAGTTTATAAGTCACGGGCAGCAGCTCGGCCACGAATTTTTGAGCCGTGGGGCCGTCCAGCTGCCGGATGCTGTTTTTGGCCTGCCGGTCCGACGTGCTGATGCTGCCCGTGGCCGCGTACACCGTGCTGTACCGCGCGCCGGACGCGCCCAGGGCGGTGGCGTTGTCCGCGGCCGGTTTCAGGCTGGAGGCGCCGCCCACCGTCAGGCTGCCGTCCGCGCCGGCCAGCGTCACCCGGCCCACGCCGAAGCTGCCCCGGGCCGCCTTGTCGGCCTCCACGCAGTGGTCGTAGGCGTACAGCGTGATGCCGCCCTGTCCGCCCGAGGCAAAGTGGAACGTGCCGTCGGCCGTGTCCACGGACGGGGTCAGGTCCAGGGAAAATTCGTTGAGGGTGGAGGCGTCCGCCGCGCGCACTTTTTCCGCCGTGGCCGCCACCGAGGCCCGGGCCGCTTTGTCCGCGTCAAAGGCTTTGGAGGCCGTGGAGGCCGTAGCGGCCAGATCCACCTTGCTGATAGGCTGGCCGTGCTGGTTGCCTGCGAACACCGTGCCGTCCTTGGCCACGGCCAGCTCGCCGTAGGGCAGGACGGCCGGTTCACGTGCGTCGCCCACCTGCCGGTAATGTTTGATGCTTCCTTTTTTCGCCATTCTTTCCTCCTTTCCGCCGTGGCCTACGCGCGGGATGCGGCCCGCGCGGCGGTTTTTCGGCACTTTTACCATACCATGGCCCGGGGGGCGCGGTCAACGGATCGCCTTGCGCTATTTTCCATTTTATTCCATTTCAAAAGGACAAATCGGGACGTTTTTCCCGCCTTGCCGGGGCACCCTAAAGGCAGGCGGCGGCGCCCGCGAAAATCTGCAAAAAAATGTTGACAAACCCGCATTTTGCCTATATAATGTTAAATGCGCTGTTGAAGACGGCGCTGATATGGCGGTATAGCTCAGTTGGCTAGAGCATTCGGTTCATACCCGAAGTGTCACCGGTTCGAATCCAGTTACCGCTACCACAATGCAGGGTTTTGCTGAAGGCTGCGCGGTGTCGGCTGCAATCGCGGCTGGCGGGTTGCCACGAAGCGTCCAGCAAAACCTTGTGTTCTATGGCCCGATGGTCAAGCGGTTAAGACACCGCCCTTTCACGGCGGAATCCCGGGTTCGATTCCCGGTCGGGTCACCATACAGAAAACCGCGCAGTTATGCCGTGAACGGCTTGGCTGCGCGGTTTTTTTCAAACGGCTATTTCTATTTCAACACAAAGCCGCTGATGATTTTACAAATTGCCGCTACGTCGGCATTGCTGGTGAACTCAAACTTCACTTTGCCCAGCCCGCTGAACCACAGTTCCAGTTCGCTGTCCAGGTCCAAAACGCCCGCGGTTTCGACGGAAAAACTTTGTATTTTGCTGTAGGGCAAAGAGGTGAAGTCTTTTTTCCTGCCGGTAATGCCCTGTACGTTGACCGCAAAAATACGTTTATTGGTAAATACCACGCCGTCACGGACCGACTGAAAAGATTGGATAATTTCTTCCCCTTCAATAAACATGGGGGCAATCATTCCTGAAAAAGTATTGTCCGCCACTGGCCTCAGTTTTAGATAATTTGCGTTTTGGAAATCGATCATGCAAGCTCCCTCCTGATTGTGATTTTTGCAGCTTGTTTTCCGCTGCATGGCTCTGCGTTTATTTTATCATTATTTTTAAACTTGCACAAGAAACTGCTGCAAACTTGCAAAAAAGCCAGCCCCCGGATTTTTCCGGGGGCTGATTTTTTTTGCGGCAGACGGTCACAGCAGATCCTCCACCACGCATTGCAGATGGACCGGCTCCACCTGGCCGCTTGTACAGCGGCAGGCGATGAGCGCGGCCTTGCCTTCGTCGGGCGAGACATCCGGCAGGAACGCCACCTGCCTGTTCCCCTGTACCGTACATTCGAACGCCGCAATGCCGAAGGAACGGTACGCCCCCAAATGGGCGGAGCGCAAAGACTGCTCAACGGGCAGATACAGGAACATGAAGGCCGACCTCCTGTGCAAATTTTGCCGGATCAATGTCCAAAACAGCCATAAAGTGGATGGTGTCCAGCCAATTGGGATTCGCCTTGCCCTGCTCCAGGGCTTCGATCCAGCGCCGGGAACGGCCCACCACTTCCGCAAGCTGCTCTTGGGTGAGACCCTTGGCGCCGCGCCCGCGGCGGATGGCGGCGCTCCACGCGTCGCGGTCCGCCTGGTTGGGTTTTCGTTTGGTTGGCATGATGATTCCTTCTAGAAATATATTCCAATAGGAAGGATATCCCTTATTTTATCACATTTCCAGGAACGCAGCGTTCTCATGGGCGAAAATGTCGAGTTTTGTCGCTTATGCCGGGGCCAAAATATGCCGGGCCGGAGCGTTCTGCCGTGCTTTTCCCCTTTTACAGTAAGAATAAGCCCAGGATCTGCAGCAGCGCGCCCACGCAGATACAGGCAAGGCCCGCCAAAACGTGGCTGCGCTGGGCCCGGGCGCTTTTCAGCTGCCGGCCGCGGCTGAGCCGGCGGCGTATCTCCTGCAGCAGCTGGGCGTCGGTTTTGGCCACGATGTCCCACAGGGACCAGACCGTGCCCCCGGTGGCCAGCAGCACGCCCAACACGGAGATCACCTTTCCCGCCATTTTGTTCTCCCCCTTCCCCTTTGCTTCCGCCGCTATTTTTCCCATCTGCGCGGGGAAAAACCTTGTGGGACAAAAGAAAGCCCCGGCGATCGACGCGTGTGGACGCGGCCGCCGGGGCTTTTTTATGATGATCGGGGACGGGGTTCAGCGGATCTCCGCCTTGCCGCCCATATAGGGGCGCAGCACTTCGGGGATGGCGATGCTGCCGTCGGCCCGCATGTTGTTCTCCAAAAAGGCGATGAGCATGCGAGGCGGGGCCACCACGGTGTTGTTCAGCGTGTGGGGCAGGTAGTTTTTGCCGTCCTCCCCTTTCACGCGGATCTTCAGGCGGCGGCTTTGGGCTTCGCCCAGGTTGGAGCAGCTGCACACCTCGAAATATTTCTGCTGACGGGGGCTCCAGGCTTCGATGTCGCAGCTTTTCACCTTCAGGTCGGCCAGGTCGCCGCTGCAGCATTCCAGCTGGCGCACGGGGATATCCAGGCTGCGGAACAGCTCCACGCTGTAGCGCCACATTTTTTCATACCAGTCCATGGACTCCTCGGGGCGGCACAGCACGATCATCTCCTGCTTTTCAAACTGGTGGATGCGGTACACGCCCCGCTCCTCCAGGCCGTGGGCGCCCTTTTCCTTGCGGAAGCAGGGGCTGTAGCTGGTCAGGGTCAGGGGCAGCTGGGCCTCGGGGATGCGCTGGTCCACGAAGCGGCCGATCATGGTGTGCTCGGACGTGCCGATGAGGTACAGGTCCTCGCCTTCAATCTTGTACATCATGGCGTCCATTTCCGGGAAGCTCATCACGCCCTGTACCACCGCGCCGTGCATCATGAAGGGCGGGATGACATAGGTGAAGCCCTTGCCGATCATGAAATCGCGGGCATAGGCCAGCACGGCCTCGTGCAGACGGGCCACGTCGCCCAGCAGGTAGTAAAAGCCGTTGCCGGCCACCCGGCGGGCGCTGTCCAGGTCGATGCCGTGGAGGCGCTCCATGATCTCGGTGTGATAGGGGATGTCGAAATCCGGCACCGTGGGCTCGCCGAAGCGCTGCACCTCCACGTTGCAGCTGTCGTCCGGGCCGAAGGGCACGCTGGGGTCGATGATGTTGGGGATGGTGAGCATGATCTCCCGCACGCGGGCGGCCAGCTCTTCCTCCTGGGCCTCCAGCTCTTTCAGGCGGTCGGCCTGGCCGGTGACCTGGCGTTTTACCTCTTCGGCCTCCTCTTTTTTGCCCTGGGCCATCAGGGCGCCGATGCTTTTGCTCAGCTTGTTGCGCTGGGCGCGCAGGGCCTCGGCCTCGGCGATGGCCGCGCGGTATGCCGCGTCTTTTTCAATGACTTCATCCACCAGGGGCAGTTTGGCGTCCTGGAATTTCTTTTTGATGTTCTCTTTCACCGCGTCGGGGTTTTCACGCACGAATCTGATGTCTAACATTCACGTTCTCTCCTTATGATAATCGCCCAGCAGATTTGCAAAGGCTTTCAATTGCTCGTCCGAATAGAAATGCACCTGCAAGGTGCCCTTGCCCTCTTTGTACTGCACCTTTACCTCGGTGCCCAGGGATTCGGCCAGGCTCAGTTCCACTTCCGTGGGCAGCACCGGGCGCAGGGGCGGCTTTTTTTCCGGCTTTTCGGGCCTGGCCAGGGCTTTGCACAGCCGTTCGGTCTCCCGCACCGAGAGGCCCTTTTCCGCCACCATGGCCGCGGCCTGGCCCTGGCGGCCGGCGTCGGGCAGGCTCAGCAGGGCCTTGGCGTGGCCGGTGGATAAAACGCCGCTTTTCAGCAGCTCCAGCACCGGGGCGGGCAGGTTCAGCAGGCGCAGGCTGTTGGCCACGGCGCTGCGGCTTTTGCCCAGCTTGGCCGCCGCGGCCTCCTGGGTGTAGCCGCAGCGGTCCATCAACTGGCGGTAACCCAGGGCTTCCTCCACCGGATCCAGGTCCTCGCGCTGCAAATTTTCGATCAGCGCGATCTCCATGGCCTTTTCCTCGCTGATCTCCTTCACCATGGCCGGGATCTCGGAAAGGCCCGCCTGCCGGGCCGCCCGCCAGCGCCGCTCGCCGGCGATGATCTGATACCCGCCCGAGGGCAGGGGCCGCACCACGATGGGCTGCAGCACGCCGTGTTCCAAAATGCTGGAGGCCAGTTCCGCCAGGGCCGCTTCATCGAAGCGGCGGCGGGGCTGGTGCTTGTCCGGCACCACGTCGGCCAGGCGCAGCAGCTGCACGCCCTCGCCCGCGCCGGGCCCCGCGGATGATTCCTCGAACAGCGAGCCGAGGCCACGGCCCAGCCCGCCTTTTTTTGCCGCCATCGTCACCCGTCCTTTCGCTTGTTATTTTTGATGAATTCCGCCGCCAGGTAGGCGTACGCCTCGGCCCCTTTGGACGCGCCGTCGTAATAATTGATGGGCGCGCCGTAGCTGGGCGCCTCGGACAGGCGCACATTGCGCGGGATGGTGGTTTTGTACACCTTGGCGCCGAAGAATTTTTTCACTTCCTGCACCACCTGCAGGGTGAGGTTCAGCCGGCCGTCGTACATGGTCAGCAGCACGCCCTCCACCTCGATGTAGGGGTTGTACATTTTTTTCACCGTGCGGATGGTGCTCATCAGCTCGGACAAGCCCTCCAGGGCGAAAAACTCGCATTGGATGGGCACCAGCACCGTGTCGCAGGCACACAGGCCGTTCAGTGTCAGCAGGTCCAGCGAGGGCGGGCAGTCGATGAAGATGAAGTCGTAGTCCCCCACCACCGGGCCCAGGGCCTCGCGCAGGCGCGCTTCGCGCCGCTCCAGCGACACCAGCTCGATGGCCGCGCCGGAGAGCTGGATGTTGGAGGGGATGAGGTCCACCCGGTAGGGCGTGTGCTGGATGGCCTGCCGGGCTTTGGCCTCGCCGGTCAACAGCTGGTACACGCTGGTTTCCACGGCCCGTTTGGCCACGCCGAAGCCGCTGGTGGTGTTGCCCTGGGGGTCCAGGTCCACGATCAGCACATGCATCCCCTGGGCGGCCACGCCCGCCGCCAGGTTCACCGCCGTAGTAGTTTTTCCCACGCCGCCCTTTTGATTGGCGATCGCCACTACTTTTCCCACAAAATGCCCCCTTTATTGCTCGTATGAGATTAGTATAGCACAGTTTTTCTGTTGTGAAAAGACTTCGATGTTCCACGTGGAACATTTTGGGAGGGGTTTGGGGGTGGGGTTGGGTTTGCACGATGCCTCTGAGGGGAGCAGAAGGTTGGGGCGAGGGGTGCTGTGGGCTTGGCGAGGCCGGTGCGAGAGATGGTCAAGTAGGTCAATCGTGCTTTTTCTTTGCTAAGAATGCGGCACTGCTTGCAGGTGGTAGTGCGGCTTTTTCGGGGGCAGACGCTATGCCTTTTTCGGGGGCTTGCCAAGTAGGTCAGCATCCTTTTGCTACGCTTCGCTGCGCAAGGGATGGGACACAGCGGAAGGGTACCGCTTGTTCTCACCGGTTCCATCTTCGAAAGATGACAACGCGCCAGATGGCGCGATTACGAAAAACATGCGTAGCGGTACTCTTTTGGCACCAAAAGAGTACCCAGAAAAGTGCCGCTGTTCCGCATGCAGCGGACCCACGCGCCTCGCGGGGCGCCCCGGCAGGCGCGGCCGTTTT
>CAJMEU010000011.1 GCA_905212515.1 uncultured Oscillospiraceae bacterium
GGGCCCCCGCTCGCCCGAGGCGGGGGCGGGCGGGGGCCTGGCCGCCGGGGCCGCGGCCCGGGGTTAGCGCGGGGTATGGGGCGCCGCCGGCTCAAAGGGGGCAAAAGGCATGGCACTGGGCCGATGGGGGCGGCCGAACCCTGCGGGCTCGGCCTCGTCCTGCGCGGGTACGGACGGCTGTGCCGGGGCCGCAGGCTGTACGGGCGGGGCCGGGACGGGCGGCACGGACTGCACGCCGGCGGGCGGATATTGCCCGGGATAAGGCGCATAGGGCCGATAGCCATAATCCGGGTACAGCGGTGGGGCCATCGTGTACGCCGGCATATAAGGCGCCGGATAGGCGTAGGGCATGCCGTAACGTCGGCGATCCAGCTCCTCCTGCATCTGCGCGTGGCGCAGCTGTTCACGGGCCATATCCTCGTAATAGCGCTGCTGGCGCAGCTGCTCTTCATATTGTGTGCGGCGCAGGGCCTCTTCATACCGGGCCTGCTCGGTCACACGGCGCGCCTCTTCCTGGCGGGCGGCTTCTTCGGCCGCGGCGCGGCGCCGTGCCTCTTCGCGCAGACGCGCTTCTTCCGCCGCCCGGGCCGCCTCGCGGCGCTGGCGCTCATAAGTATCGTGGGCTTCGCGTTCGGCCGCGCGCTGCTGTGCCGGCACCTCCTGTTCGGCTTCGGGGAACCGCCGCATGCGGGCGCCCAAATTCTCGGCGTCACGGGCCGCCAGGTCCAGCGCGTCGGCCAGGCCCTCTGTGGCGCGCTCCAAATCGCCAGCAGCCAGTTTGATCTTCCGATCCACATCCGCCAACTGGGCACGCAGCACGGTGATGCTGGCCGCGATGCCGTCTGCGGAACCCGCCAGCTGGGCGCGGGCCTGTACTTTTTCACCCTTTGCGCGGGCCACGATCACCTGTGCCTCACGCTCGGCATCGTCGCGGCGCAGCTGTGCTTTCTTTTCCGCGTCACGCAGCAAGGCGTCCGCCTGCAGGCGCGCGTCGGCCAATTTTGCCTCGGCCTGGGTCTCCATGTCCCGCAGACGCTGCTGATTCGCGTCATCCCGCGCCTGGACCAGTTCCCCTGCCCGCTGCATATCGGCCTCTTTTTGGGCCAGCGTTTCCGTCAGGCTGTCGATGGTTTTGTTCAGCCGTGCATTGTCCCGCTTGAGCTCGATGTTCTCCTTTTCTTTGGCAAAGAGGTTTGCGCGCATCAGGGCCGTTTCGTCAGTGGCCTTCTGCACATCCTCCCGCAACTGGGCAGCCTGACGGAAGGCCTCCTCGGCCTGCTGTTTCTGCGCGGTTAATTCCTCGCACACCTGGCGGGCCTTTTCCGCCACTTCATCGCGGCTGTCCCGGGCCGAATCCAGCTCCCGCTGCAGGCGGGCGATGGTGTCGTCCAGCGCCCGGGCCTTTTCCGCGTTGGCGTTGGAGATGCGCTCAATGTAGGACAGCACCTGCGTCCTGTTAAAGCCGAACAGCTGCGTTTTGAACACAGCCTGCCCGGCAGGCGCAAAATCGTCTTGCATGGAGCCACACCTCGCTCTCTGTCAAAAATCAACGCTGCACCGCAAAAAGCAGCGTCCCGCAGGGCTGCGGGCGGAAACGGACCCTCTGTAGGCCAAAAAGCGGGGCCGCGAAGCCCCGCTTTCATAAGTACGTTTTAGTTGTTGCCTCGGTTGTTCAGCATGCTGAGGATATCGTCAAAATACTTGTCCCCATCATCCTCGGGCACCGGCGCCGGGGCGGGCTCGGGCGCGGGGGCTACGGGCGCCTGCGCCACGGGCTGGGCGGGCATCACCGGCTGATTGGGCTGCACAGGCGCGGGCTGCTCGCTGCTGAAAGTGAACGGCACGGAACCAAAAGCCGCCGCATTCTCCACCACAGGGGCGGCGCTCTGCTGGGCCTCGATATCAAAGCCGGTGGCGATGACGGTGATGCACATCTCGTCTTTCAGGCTCTCGTCGAATGCGGCGCCCCAGATGATGTTCGCGTCCGGATGGGCCGAGCGCGTGATGAGCGTGGCCGCTTTCTCCACATCGTCCAGGCCGATGTCGGGCGAAGAAGTGATGTTGATGATCACGCCCCGCGCGCCGGAGATGCTTGTCTCCAAAAGGGGGCTGGAAATGGCGGCGTTGGCGGCCTCCTCGGCCTTGTTCTGCCCCTTGGCGGAGCCCACGCCCATGTGAGCATAGCCGGCGTCCTTCATGATGCTGCGCACATCGGCGAAGTCCAGGTTGATGAAGGCGGCCACATTGATGAGGGCGGAAATGCTCTCCACACCCTGACGCAACACGTTGTCCGCAGCTTCAAAGGCGTTCAGCAGGGTGATTTTCTCTTTGCTGATGAGCTTTAAGCGCTCGTTGGGGATGACGATCAGGCTGTCCACCCGTTCCAGCAGGCCGGAAATGCCGATCTCGGCCATGTTCAGCTTGCGCTTGCCCTCAAAGGCGAAGGGTTTGGTCACGATACCGATGGTGAGGATGCCCATTTCTTTGGCCACCTCGGCCACCACGGGGGCCGCACCGGTGCCGGTGCCGCCGCCCATGCCGGCGGTGATAAAGGCCATCTGGGCGCCTTTCAGCGCGTTGGCGATCTCGTCACGGCTCTCCTCGGCACTGCGCTGGCCAACCTCAGGATCGGCACCGGCACCACGGCCCTTGGTGAGCTTCGCACCCAGCTGGACCTTCATGGTCGCTTTCGAGTTGAACAGCGCCTGTTGGTCGGTGTTCATGCTGATAAATTCCACACCGCGCAGACCACTCTGCACCATGCGGTTTACGGCGTTGCCGCCGCCGCCACCGACACCGACCACCTTAATATTGGTAATATTCTGCAGTTCTTCATCGAGGATGAAAGCCACGACAAACTCCTCCTATAAGCCAAATTATACAATATAAGCAGTTTACACTAAGTATAAGAATACCAGATTTTATGGGTGATTTCAATACTTTTTGCAAATTTTTCAGCGGCCTCACAGCGCCCCGGCGCGCCAGGCGGCCTGGCCGCGGCCCTCGCTGTTGCGGCGGCTGACGTCCAATGTGCCCTGGGCGGTGTCGGGCAGGCTGCTCTCCTCCTGAGGGGTCACCAGCCGCCAGGCCCAGTCGATCTTATAGGCCATATCATTGGCGGTGCCCAGCAAAATTTTGATGCGCCCGTCGTAAATAAAGCTCAATTCCAGCATATCGGTGAGATCGATCTGATTAATGGGCAGCAGCTCTTTCTGCTGGATGTTCATCACGATCCCGCGCAGAGCCGCCAGCTTGTCCTCATCCTCCATGACCAGCGGATCCCCTGGATCCGGTTTCTGGGCCGTACCGCCCACGATCTGGATCAGCGCCGCCGCCGTCTCGTCCTCCTCCGGGGCCACGCGTAGCACCTTGAGCCCCGGGCTCAGCACCGTGCGCCCGCCGTATTCATTGGGCATACTGAAGGCCTCGATGGCTTCGGTGACGGTGATGGTAACGGTGCCCGGCAGAACGCGGCGCACCTCCACCATCTCCAGATAAGGAAGCTGCTTGGCGATGCGCTGCTGCGCCTCTTCGGGGCGGAAGGAGAAGATGTTCTCCCCCAGCGGCGTGCCGAAGGCCTCGGTGATCTGGCTGTCGGTATAGCGGGTCCCATTCTCGGGCTGCACCACACTTACCGTTTCGATCTTGAACAGCAAGGCGGCCGACACCACGCACCCCGCGGTGATGATGACAGCCACGATGGCCGCCGTGATGAGGTTCCGCCGGATGCGGCGGCGGTGCAGTTCCGCCGGCGTGGGCGGATGGGCCGCACGCTGGGCCTTTTTACGCCGGCGCGCCTCGGCACGGGCGGCGAGAAAGCCCTGCCGCTTGGGTTTCGGCGCGTTTTTTTGACGCGGCGCGTCTTTTTTCTGGTCGTACAGGCCGGGGCGCGGTTTCAGCGGCACTTCCTGTTCAGCGCTGGCATGCCAGGCAGGCTGGCGCTGAGGCCGGGCCCGCGGCGGCCTTTTTGCGGCCGCGCGCTGGGCGGGCTGTTCCGGGCGTTGGGGCGGCCGCGCTTTGTGGGGCTGCCCCATCTCCGGCCGGCCCCCGGGGGGGGCCGGCGGCACCCGGCTGGGGCTTTGCGTGTTCACGAAAGGCTGTGCCTCCGGCTGGCGCCTCTGGGGCAGTCCCTGGGCATCCAGCGCGCCGCCGGGCTGCCGGCGGGGCGTATTTTGGGCTGCGCTTTGCGCCTGCCTGTAAGTATAATCCATCCGTCCCAGCTGCGCTTTGCGCGGCGAAACGGACGCCTCGCTGTTATAATCGTAAACCGGGCGGGCGGGGGTTTGGGCTTTTGTTTGCCCGGTTTGCGCCGCCCCAGAGTGATAATCGGGGCGGCTGGGCGTTTTGGGCCGGGATTTGCGCTGTTCCTCCCGCGGGAACACCGGTTTTTGCGGGGTCTTTTTGGCCACAGCCTCCCCTCCTTTCCATTTGATTCAAGCCTGGCGGGCGGGCAGTTCCCTGCGGCGCACACGGGCCGTGTCCGCCCCCAGGGCGGCCAAAAGTGACGCCAGATCCTCGTAGCCGCGGTCAATATGCTCTGTGCCCATCAGCAGGCTTTCACCCTCGGCCGCCAGTGCCGCGATGGCCAGCGCCGCGCCGCCGCGCAGGTCCGGCGCGGTCAGGTATGCCCCCTGCAGCTGCCGCACCCCGTGGATGGTGATGGTGCGCCCCAACACGCCCGCGTTGGCGCCCAGGGCCGTGAAGCCCGCCGCGCAGGCGAAGCGGTTCTCGAACACCGTGTCCGTGATGGCGCTCTCCCCGTTTGCCCGCAGCAGCGCGGCAGCCAGCAGCGGCGCCGCATCCGTGGGGAATGCGGGGTATACGTCGGTGAACAGCCCGCCCACGCCCATGAGGCGGCCATCCCCCTCCACCCGCAAAGCCGCGGGGCCGGCGCAGCGCACGTCGCACCCGGCGCGGCGCAGGACACGGGCCACGGCGGCGCAGGCGCGCGCGTCCACATGCTGCAGCGTCACCCGGCCGCCGCAGGCGGCCACCGCGCACAGCAGTGTGGCAGCGGTGATGCGGTCCGGGCACACGGCCCAGGCCACGCCCTCCAGCCGCTCGGTGCCCATAATGCGCAGGCATCGTGTGCCGATGCCGCTGATACAGGCGCCTGCTTTTTTCAGAAAGAGGGCCAGATCCGTCACCTCCGGCTCCACGGCCGCACCGTAGATCACCGTCTCGCCCCGGGCGCACACGGCGGCCATCAGCAGCGTTTCCGTGGCCCCCACACTGGGAAAGCGCAGCGTGATGCGCGCGCCTTTCAGACCCCTCGGCGCCAGTACGGCCATCATCTGGCCATTTTCACGGAACTCGGCGCCCATAGCGGCCAGGCCCCGCAGGTGCATATCAATGGGGCGGGCGCCCAAATTGCAGCCGCCCGGCAGGCTGATCACCGCCCTGCCCGTGCGGGACAGCATGGGGGCCAGAAAGAACAGCGACGAGCGCATGACCTTCATCAGCCGCTGGGGCACGATGCTGCCCGGGTGGTCGGGCGGGACGATGCCCAACTGCCCCGCGCCAGGCTGCACCACACGGCAGCCCAGGCTTTGCAGGATGCCGGCCGCCGCCGCCACATCCGACAGGCCCGGCACATCGGTGAGCGTCACCGGCCCCCTGCACAACAGCGATGCCGCCAGGATGGGCAGCACGCTGTTTTTGGCGCCCGGCACCCGCACTTCCCCGTACAAACGCGCCCCGCCCCTGATCCGAATCCCTTCCATATTTCACACCCCCGGTTTTGTTTCGCATGTCTGGCCCATCCTATGCAAAACCGGCTTTTTGTGTGAAAACAGGGTATTTTGGCTGTATTTTAAAGCGCTTTTTTCTTTTCCAGCTCTTTTTCCAGCGCGTCCCAGATGCGCTCCAGCGAATCGGGCTGGGCCAGGGCTTTGGCCTTGACCCCCATTTCCATCAGGGCGGCGGGGTCGCGGATCAACCCCTCCACGATGCCGATCAGCTTCTCCCCCGTCAAGTCCTTTTCCTCCACCACCACGGCCGCGCCCAGCTTCTGCAATTGCAGTGCGTTGTAGTACTGGTGGTTTTCCGCCACATTGGGCGAGGGGATCAGCACCGACGCCCGCCCCACGGCCGCGATCTCTGCCAGGGTCAGCGCACCGGCCCGGCTGATGACCAAGTCTGCCGCGGCCAGCAGCTTTGGCATGTCTTCAATGTACTCCCGGATCTCAAAGCGCGGATCATGGTCGATGCCAAGTTCCGTTGCCAGGCGGGCAAAGTCCGCCTTTTCGATGGAGCCGGTAGCGTGGATATGGCGCAGGTCGCGGCCGTCCAGTTCCCATTTGGCAAGCTGTGCCACCACCTCATTCACACGCTGGGCGCCCAGGCTGCCGCCGAAGCTCAGCAGCAGGATCTGCCCGTCCGCCAAGCCCAGCTCCCGCCGGGCGGCCAGGCGGTCGGCCGCCAGCATCTCTTTGCGCACCGGGTTGCCCACCACCAGGGTCTTATCGGGCACGGCCAGACGCTCCACCGCGTCGGGCATGGCCGCGAACACCAGGTCCACCTGCTTTGCCAGAATTTTGTTGGTGACGCCCGGAAAGGCGTTCTGCTCATGGATGGCCGTCAGGATGCCGCGCTTGGCCGCGGCCCGCACCACAGGCCCGCTGACGTAGCCCCCCGCGCCGATGACAAGATCCGGCTGCACCTGGCGCAGGATGGCCTTGGCCCGGGGCGCCGCCAGGGCCAAATGGTACAGCGCCGCCGCGTTGCGGGCGATATTCTTCGGCGTAAGACGCCGCTGAATACCGTTCACCTCGATGGGGTGGAAGGCATAGCCCGCCTTGGTCACCAGGCCGTATTCCATGCCCTTCTGCCGGCCGGCAAAGTGGATCTCCGCCTGGGGGCAGTGGGCGCGGATCGCCGAGGCGATGGCCAGCGCCGGGTTGATATGGCCGGCCGTGCCGCCGGCCGCGATCAATACTCGCATCATATCCCTCCAAACGAAAACAGCAAACAGCGGACGCCTCCGGGCGTTCGCTGCCGCTATCATATCTTATTTATACCACTTTGCCGCGAGACTGACAAGACGACCCCCATCTCGCCCAGCAGCATCATCAGCGACGTGCCGCCGTAGTAAAAGAAGGGCAGGCTGATGCCCGTGTTGGGGATGGTATTCGTCACCACGGCGATATTCAGCGCCGCCTGGATGGTCACCTGGGCGACGATGCCCACCACCAGCATGGAACCGAATTTGTCCTTGGCCTTGTAGGCGATGTAGATGCCCCGCAGCATCAGGCCCACGAACAGCAGGATCACCAGCGTGGCGCCCACCAGGCCCAATTCCTCGCACACCACACTGAACACAAAGTCGTTCTCCGGCTCGGGCAGATACAGGTGCTTCTGACGGGAATTGCCGATGCCCAGGCCGAACAGCCCGCCTGAGCCGATGGCATACATGCTTTGGATGGTCTGATGCCCCTTGCCCAGCGGGTCGCTGAAAGGGTCGATCCAATACATCAGCCGGTCCTGGGCGTACCAGACAAGGTCCGGCTTTAAGATCACCGCGCCCGCCACGGCCGCCACCAGGCCGCCGATGGCCGCGCCGAACCACACCAGGCTGGTGCCGCCCACGAACATCATCACCGCGCCGATGGCGAACAGCAGCACCGTACCGGACAGGTGGGGCTCCAGCAGCAGCAAGCCGGCCAGCACACCCAGGATGATAAGGAAGGGCAGCACGCCGTAAAAAAAGCTTTTCATCCGCTTGTAATTGATGGAGATGATATGGGCAAACAGCAGGATGACCGCGAATTTGGCAATCTCCGACGGGTGGAAGCCGCCGATGCCGGGGAGGGAGATCCACCGCTGCACGCCCTTTTGGGCCGGCATGAACAGCACCAGGACCAACAGCACCAGCGTGGCGCCCATCAAAGGCCAGGCGAACCGGTGGAAAATGTGATAATCCACGTGGGAGGCCACAAACATAGCCACCACGCCCACGGCGCCGAACAAAGCCTGCCGCTTGATGAAATACAGGCTGTCGTCATACTGCCACAGGGCGTTGGCATAGCTGGCGCTGAACATCATGATGAGGCCGAACGCCAGAATTGTGAGCACCAAAATGGCAAACGGCCAGTCCAGCGGAGGCTGCCCCGCGCTGACACGGGCGCGCGCATTGGCTTTCTGTCGCAGATGTCTTGCCTGTGCGGGCATGGGCCCTCCCCCTTTCCGGTTCATAGAAAAAATTTGGCGGCCGCTCAGGCCAGGTACATATACAAGCAGCCCAGGAACACAAAGGTCACCGTCACCAGGCTGAACACGGAGACGATTTTGATCTCGCTCCATCCGCACAGTTCGAAATGGTGATGGATGGGGCTCATTTTGAACACGCGGCGGCCCTCGCCGTACTTGCGCTTGGTATAGCGGAACCACAGCACCTGGATGATGACGCTGAACGCCTCGGCCAGGTAGATGATGCCGAAGAACAGCAGCAGCTCCGGGTGGCCCATGCCGTAGGCCACGGCCACCACCGCGCCGCCCAGGAACATGCTGCCCGTGTCGCCCATAAAGGTCTTGGCCGGGTAGAAGTTCCAGGCCAAAAAGCCCGCGCAGCCGCCGGCGATGGCCGCCGCGAACAGGGCCATATCAGTATGCCCTACCCAGCTGGAGATAAACATGAAACCCAGCATGCACACGAACGTGACGGAAGATGCCAGGCCGTCGATGCCGTCCGTCAGATTCACGGCGTTCACCATGCCGATGATGAGGAGGAACGAAACGATATAATACAGATAGCCAAAGTCCACGACACCCACAACCGGCAGGCTGACGGCCGTGTTCAGCGTGCCGTTCAGCTCCAGCGAAGCCAGGAACGCGCCGGTGATCAAAATCTGGGCCACGATCTTATAGCGGGCCTTCAGGCCCAGGTTGCGCTTTTTCACCACTTTGATATAGTCGTCCACAAAGCCCACCAGACCGAAGGCATAGGCCGTCAGCAGGCTGACCAGCAGCTGCACCGTGGCCTGGGAAGCCCAGCCGCCCAGCACCTCGGGCACAGACAGCGCCAGGGCCGCGTACCCCAGCACCACGCCCAGCAGGCAGCCCAGGTAAAAGGTCAGGCCGCCCATGGTGGGCGTGCCGTTCTTGCCCTGGTGCCAGGTGGGGCCGATCTCCTTGATCGTCTGCCCAAAGTGCAGCTTGTGCAGCGCCGGGATGATGAAAAAGCCCGACACTGCCGTCAGGATCATCGCGCCGAACGCTGCCGTGAGCAAAGCTATTCTTTCCATGTTCTTTCACTCCCCGGAGGTTTGCCCCTTGTATTTTTCATAAAAATCACTGAGGATCGTCTCAAATGCCATGCCGTGGCTGGCTTTCACCAGCACCGCGTCGCCGGGCTTTGCCGCGGCCAGCAAGGCCTCGGCCAGCGCTTCTTTGTCCGCGAAGTGCACCGCCTCCACGCCCGCAGCGCCGGCCGCCTCGCACAGATGGCGGCTGGCCTGGCCGACGGCCAGCAGCAGGTCCACTTTGTGGGCGGCGCACAAGCGCCCCACCTGGCGGTGGCCGCTCTCCTCAGCCGTACCCAGCTCGAACATATCCCCCAGCACGGCGATGCGCCGGCCGGGTATCTCCAGCTCCTCCAGGGTGGCCAGGCCCGCGGCCATGCTGTCCGGGCTGGCGTTGTAGCAGTCCTCGATCACCGTCACGCCCTGCCAGCGGGTCACATGCTGCCGGTGGCCCGTGGTCTGGAAATCCGCCAGTGCCCGGGCGGCTTTGTCCGCGTCCAGGCCCAAACGCGTGGCCAGTGCGTAGGCGGAGAGCGCATCCATCACATTGTGCCGCCCCACCGCCGGGATAAAGGCCCGGCGGCTGCCGTATTCCTTGTCCAGGATGGTGAAAGCCGTGCCCTCCCCCTGCCCGCGGATGTCCGCGGCGCGCACGTCCGCATCCGGGTTTTCCAGTGCGAACAGCACCTTGCGGATGCCCCGGGGCGCCGGGGCGCCGGGCAGCAGGTCGTTGTCGCCGTTCACCACCAAAGGCGCGCCGTCCGGCAGGCCCGCGCAGATCTCCATCTTGGCGCGCAGGATGTTTTCCCGCGTGCCCAGCTGCTCCAGGTGAGAGGTGCCCACAGTCGTGATCACAGCCCCGCAGGGCCGGGTGGCCAGGGCCAGCTTTTCGATCTCGCCCAGGCCCTGCATGCCCATCTCCACCACGGCGAACGCCACGCTTTCATCCAGCCGAAACAAGGTGTTGGGACAGCCGATCTCATTGTTCTGGTTGCCTTCTGTTTTCAGCGTGGGGCCGAAGGCGGACAGCACCGCAAAGCAGAACTCCTTGGTGGTCGTCTTGCCCACGCTGCCCGTCACGCCCACCAGCACGGGGCTGTACCGGGCGCGGTAGTTGCCGCCCATGCGGATCATGGCGTCCAGCGGGTCGTCCACCAGGATGGTTTTCTCCGCGGGCACGCCCGCCACTGGATGCTGGGCCAAAATACCCGCCGCGCCGCTTTCCACGGCCTTGGCCGCATAATCGTGGCCGTCCGCCCGCTCGCCCTTGATGCACACGAACAGGCTGCCCGGCCCGGCGGCGCGGCTGTCGGTGGCCACGGCGGCGATCAACGGGTCGCCCGCGAGGGCGCCCAGCCCTTCGCACAGAACACTTGATTTGATTGGCTGCAAAACAGTCTCCCCTTTTGGGTTTATTGGCGCAAGCCCTTGCTTTCCAGCCACTCGCGCACGATGCGGTGCTCATCCAGGTAAATGGTTACACCGTCGATGGCCTGGTAGTCCTCATGGCCCTTGCCGCACAGCACCAGCACGTCGCCGGGGCGCAGCATTTCCAGCGCCTTTTCCACAGCCGCGCGCCGCTCCACCTCTTTCAGATAGGGCTTGCCAGAGGCTTTCAGCGTCGGCTCAACATCCTCCATTATAGCACAGGGGTCCTCTTTGCGGGGATTATCCGAAGTGAGCACGGCAAAATCAGCATATTTTACAACCGCGCCCGCCATCAGCGGCCTTTTTTTGGCATCCCGCTCACCGGCGCAGCCGAACAGCACCACCAGGCGCCCCTCCACGAAAGGCGCGATGCCGGACAGCACTTTCTCGATGGCATCGCCGGTGTGGGCAAAGTCGCACAAAACGGTAAAGTCCCCGTCGTACAGCACCTCACAGCGGCCCCGCACCCCGTGAGAGGCGGACAGCGCCGCCGCAGCCTCGTGGGCGGGGATGCCCAGCGCAATGGCCGTTGCCGCTGCCGCCATGGCGTTGTGCACCGAATAATCGCCCGGCATGGGAAAGCGGATGCGCTGGATGAAACTGCGTCCCACCATCTCGAATTTGACGCCCGAGGCGGACAGACGGATATTTTTAGCCGTGTAGTCCGCCATGTCGTCCTCGGAGGAAAAGGTGACGCTGGGCACCTGGGGCAGCTCCTCCAGCAGACGGCGGCCATAGGCGTCGTCGCTGTTTACCACCATGGTTTTGGTCTGGTAAAACAGGCTTTTTTTCGCCCCGTAGTAATTTTCAAAATTGCCGTGGTAATCCAGATGATCTTGGGTGAGGTTGGTGAACACGCCCACCTCGAATTCCAGCCCCCACAGGCGCAACTGGTCCAGCGCCTGGCTGGAGGCCTCCATCACCGCGTGGGTGCAGCCGGCCGCCGCCATGCGGCTGAGCAGGGCGGCCAGATCCCACGCCTCGGGCGTGGTATATTTGGCGGGCACTTCCATCTGGTCAATCTCCACGTGGATGGTACCGATAAGGCCCGCCTTGTGGCCGGTGCGCTCTAAAATCTGTTTGATAAGGGAGGTGACGGTGGTTTTGCCGTTGGTGCCCGTCACAGCCACCAATTTCAGCTTTTTCGCCGGATTGTCAAAAAAGTTCTGGCACAGCAGCGCGTAGGCCTTGCGGCCGTTTTCCACCTGTACCTCGCCGGGCAGGCCCAGCGGCCGTTCGGTAACGATGCACGCCGCGCCGGCCTCCAGCGCCTTTTGGGCGTAATCGTGGCCGTCCGTGGTGCGGCCCTTGGTGCACACGAACACGGCCCCCGGCGCCACGCGTCGGGAATCCTGCGTCACCAGGCTCACCTCGCCTTTGGGCAGCACGCCCTCGTGCTCCACGCCGGCAAACAACGTATTCAGTTCCATCTGGAGATCCCTTCTCTCGCTCAAAAAGTCTTCTTTCCTATTCAGTCAAAATCGGGTTGCCGAACTGTACTACCACCACCGTCCCGGCGGGCACCTCTGTCCCCTCGGCCACGCTTTGGTACACAGCGCACATGACCGCGTCGTTATAATCTGCGCCCGAGGCCAGCATGTTCAGCTTGGCGGCCTTCAGTGCAGCCTGGGCGGCTTTGCCGCTCATACCCGTCACATTGGGCATCACCACGGTCATCTCCGCCCCTTCCTGGGTGTACAGGACGATGGTGGAACCGGGCATCACCTTGGTGCCTGCGGCCGGGAACTGGGCCACCACCTCGGTGCCCTCGCCCACTTGTTCGTAATCAAAGCCCTGCTGTACCAGCGCGGTGCCGGCCGCAGTGGCCTCCTGGCCGGTCAGGCTGGGCACGCTCACCTCCAGCAGCGCCGCCTCTTCCGCGGTATACTCGGGCGCGTAGCCCAGGTACGGCAGCACTTCTTTCATGATCTTCTGTACGGCGGGGCCGCACAGGCTGCCGCCGAAACTGGTGGTGGAGTGCGGCTCATCCAGGAACACCAGCACGGCGATCTCCGGATTGTCGGCCGGCGCGAAACCGCAGAAGGAAGCCACATAGGTCTGCTGGCTGTCGTCGCCCTGGATGCCCTGGTTCTTCTGGCTGGTGCCGGACTTACCGCCCACCTTGTAACCGGCCACATAGGCCTTATTGCCGTGTCCGTTGGATACGCTCTCCTGCAAAATGGCGCAGATGGCCTTGCTCACATCCTCGCTGATGACCTGGCGCTTGACGGTGGTGCCAATGTTCTGCACCACGTTGCCCTGGGCGTCCAGCACCTGCTTCACCACGTGAGGCTGCACTACCTTGCCGCCGTTCACCACAGTGGCGATGGCGCTGATCATCTGGATGGGCGTGACGGACGTGGTCTGGCCGAAGGCAGAAGATGCCAGATCCACAGGGGTTTGTTTCATTCGTTCCCGGGACGCCGTCTGCGTTAAGGCTTCGTCATCCATGTCGATGCCCGTGCGCTCCTTGAAGCCGAAAGCCTCCAGGTAATCCTGAAAGATGTCCGTGCCAATGGACACGCCCAATTGAACATAGAATGGGTTGCAGGACACATTGAGGGCGTCCGGCAGGGCGATGGGCCCCGTGGGGTGATGGCCCGCGCAGGCATAGGTGTGGCCCATATAGGTGTAGCTGCCTGCGCAGTTGAAGGTGGTCTGCAGGCTGGCTATGCCGCTGTCCAGCGCAATGGCCGTGGTGACGGGCTTGAATACCGAGCCGGGGTAATAGATGTCGGACACGGCCTTATTGCGCCATTGGGCAAACCATGCCTCGCTCTGGGCTTTTGTCCTTGCGTCCCCCTCCAGAGTATCCACATAGGCGGCCACCGTGGGGTCCACAATGGTGTAGGGGTCGTTCAGGTCGTAATCCGGCTTGGTACTCATGGCCAGGATCTCGCCGGTGTTCACGTTCATCACAATGCCCACGCCGCGGTTGGTCACATTGTTCTGCACAATGGCGGCCGAAAGCTGTTTTTCCACCACCTGCTGGTTAGTCGCGTCGATGGTCAGCACCAGGCTGCTGCCGTCCTCGGCCTCGTACATGGTCTCATTTTCCGTGCCGGGCAAATCGTAGCCCACGGCATTCTTGGGGCGCACCACACGGCCGGGGGTGCCTTTCAGGGTGTCGTTGTAGCGCCGCTCCAACCCCAGCACACCGTCGCCGTCCGCGTTGATGAAGCCCAGCACCGTGGAGGCAAAATTCCCGTAGGGATAATAGCGTTTTGAGTCCTGCACCAGGCTGATACCGGCGATCTTGTTGGTCTCGTGGGCGGCGTTGAAATCGCTGATGTACTGGGTCAGTTCATTGGCCAGCGGCTTTTCGATCTGGCGTTTGATCATCTGATAAGTAGAGTATTCCCCGTTGTCCTTCTGTTTCGTCAGCTTGGCCAGCACGCTTTCCGCGTCCAGGTCCAGCATGCTGGCCAGTTCCGCGGCCAGCTTGTAAGTGTCGGTATCCGCCAGATGCAGATCCCGGGGCGAGGCCACTACGTTCCACACCGGCGAGGACTGGGCCAGCACTTTGATGTTGGGGTCGGATATGGTGCCGCGGTTGGGGGCGATGGTCTCGTCCGCCATCTGCTGGTTGATGGCCGCGGAACTGTACTTTTCCGTGTCGCGGATCTGATAAGTGGTCAGCACATAGACCAGCAGCCCAAAAAACACCACCAGTGCGCCGGCCACCACGCCCGCGCGAATGCGCATGCTGCGCGTCACCGCGTTTTGCGGCTGATGGGGGTCGGGGCGCTGTGCGCCGCTGTGATTTGATTGATCGTGTCGTTCTTTCATGCTGTTCCCACCCGGTCCTTTTTCGTCCTCTCCCGCCGCTTTGCGGCCGCATAGAAAGACACCGCGTTTCACGCGTAGCAGCCCCTGTGAAAGCGCGGTGTTAATCAGTACGCTTTTAAGATGTGAAGTATTCCATCATGCTCAGGAAGCCTTTGGTCACGGTATCGGTAAATTTCCCAAGGCCTGTTTTGCTGCGGGTGATGGTGTTTTGCTGGTCCCCGTACACGTAGTACACCTGGCTTTTGTCCATCTTGGTCAGCCCCAGCTTGCTGGTGGCGTACTCCTCCACCGCGCTGATGTTGGTCTTCATCTCGATCTGGTTGCTCAGATAGGTGTAATCGTCCTTCAGCTCTTTCAGCTGATCCTCCTGCACCTTGATGCCGGAGGCAAGCTCCGTGGCTGCCGCCTGGGCATACAGCACGCTGCACACCAGCGCCAGGAACACGGCCGCCACCGCCACGATCTTGACAGCGGCAAAGTCGATTTTGCCCAGCAGTTTTTTCTTCTTCGGGTTTTTCACCACGCGCAGCGGCTGGCGCTCCCGCTCCTCTCGCGGGGCGAATACGCTCAGGTCATACGCCGCGCCGTTCACTTCGTTCATGGCGGCCCCTCCTCTTCTCTTCCCGGCCGGCGCGCGGGCGCAGACCGTTTTATTATAACTTCTCCAACACGCGAAGTTTCGCGCTTCTTGCGCGCCGGTTTTCTTCCTGTTCTGCCGGCGCCGCCTCGATGGGCTTTTTGGTGATCAATTTCGCCTTCGCCTTGCCGCCGCACACGCACACCGGGAACTCCGGCGGGCAGGTGCAGGCCGTGGCCCACAGTTTAAAGCGCTGCTTTACCAGCCTGTCCTCCAGGGAATGGAAGGTGATAATGCAAAAGCGCCCGCCCGGTTTCAGGCATTTGAAAATGGCGTCCATGCCCTCGCTGAGGGCGTCCAGCTCGCCGTTCACGGCGATGCGCAGCGCCTGGAAGGTGCGGCGCGCCGGGTTTTTGTCCTTGCGGCGCACGGCCGGCGGCAAAGCGCTGGCCACAGCCCCGGCCAGCTGGGCCGTCGTCTCGATGGGGGCCTGTTGCCGCAGATGCACCAGCTTGCCGGCGATCTGCCAGGCGTAGGGCTCTTCGCCGTACTCTTTCAAAATGCGGGCCAGTTCTTCCCTGCTCTCGCCGTTCACCAGGTCTGCAGCCGTGGGGCCGGCCTGGCTCATGCGCATATCCAGCGGCGCGTCCCCCAAATAGGAGAACCCCCGGGATACCTCGTCCAGCTGATGGCTGGAAACGCCCAAGTCCAGCAGCGCGCCGTCCAGCCCCCCGATGCCAAGCTGTTCCAGCGCCTGGTCTGCATGGCGGAAATTGCACTGCACCACCGTGGCGGGCAGCCCCGCCAGCCGGCCGGCCGCCGCCGCCACGGCGTCCGGGTCTTGATCCAGGCTGATCAAGCGGCCCGTGGTGAGACGGGACGCGATTTCTTTTGAATGCCCTGCCCCGCCCGCAGTGCCGTCCAGATAGATGCCATCCGGCTGGATGGCAAGGCCCTCGAGGCATTCTGCGAGGAGGACAGGGATGTGATGAAAACTCATATGGCTTACAGCCCCATTTCTTCCATGGCCGCGGCCAGGGCATGGTCGTCGATATCTTCTTCCAGCTTGCGCCAGGCTGCGGTGTCCCAAAATTCCGCATAGGAGCCTACGCCAATGATGGTGACATCCTTGTCCAGTTTTGCGTGGCCGCGCAAATGGCCGGGCAAAAGGATGCGTCCCTGCTTATCCGGCTGCACCTGCACCGCGCTGGCGTACAGGATGCGCTTGAGGTTGCGGGCCTTCACCAGGCTTTTTTCCTCGATCAGCGCCTGCATGCGGCCCCATTCCTTCTCGGGAAAGGCCACCAGGCAGCCGTCCAGCCAGCGGGTGACGGTAAACGTGGCGCCCATTTCTTCACGGAACTTCGCGGGAAAGTTCAGGCGGCCTTTGTCATCGATGTTGTAATCGTATTGCCCGGTCAGCATCGGCTGCACCCCTTTCCGCAAAATTCCCCACTTTTACCCACTGTCACCCACTTCTGTAGTTCTATTATACGGTGGGCGGCCGGAAAATGCAACCACTTTTTTGTGAAAAAACGCCGCAGAAAACGTCGGATCCGCACGAGCTCACACGGTGCCTGGCGTTTCTTTTTAACGGCATAAAAAAGCAGCCGGCAGGTCTCGCCTGCCGGCTGCTGTGATCCGTCTTGTGCTCAGTCCTCGTACTCTTCGCTCTCCTCGCGCGATTCCGCAGGGATGTCCGCCCATACCATGCCGAATGCCAATTTCAAATCCTTCCAAAAGCCTGTCCACGTTTCCATGCGTCTCGCGCTCCTTTCGCGTTTCACTTTCCCGGGGCACACCGTTTTGTGCCTTCATCTAGTATACGCAATAGAAGGGCAAAATGTTTCATGTCTGGGCAGAAAATTTCGAAAAATCGGGATTTTTACAACTTTTTTGCCCACGCCCGGCCCAAACGGCGCAAAGGCCTGCGCGCAAGGCGTCCAGGGCATGGAGGTCATGCGTCAGTTGCAGGAAACGCCGCCGTCCACCACCACGGTGGAACCGTTCATAAAGCGGGCGTCGCCGCTGGCCACATACAGCACCGCCGATGGACGCCGCGTTGACGATGTTGCCCGCCGTGGGCTGCCGGCTCATCACCTGTATGTCTTTGCGCATGGTAGCCATGGGCCCCACCCGGTTCCCCGGCATGATCTGTCCCACTGTTCGTCCGTTACCTCCAAAACAAAAAAAGCCCGGCTCCAGGCCGGGCCCCCGTGGCTTCCCTCAGCGGCAGGCGTGCACCTTTTCCATAAAGGCCTTCACCCGCGTGACGTCCACCTGGTTTTCAAATTTGCCGTCATATTTGAAAGTGGTGCCCACCACCGCGCCGTCCGCAATCTGCAAAAGGCCCTCGATGGTATCCGGGCGGCAGCCGGTGTTGGCGAACACCACCGTGTCGCCCACGGCGCCCTTGGCGCGGCGCAGGATCTCCGGGTCCGTGGCGGAACCGGCGGTGGCGCCGGAGACGCACAGCGCGTCCGGCCGGCAGTTGAACACCGTGGTGCGGGCAATGGATTCGATTTCCCTGTCGGCCAGGTATTTGGCCGCCTCGGGCACGATGTTGAACAACAGCTTCACCTTTTCGGCGCCGATCTCCCGCTGGTGGCGCACCACCTCGCCGCAGTTCGTGTCCCACAGGCCAAAGTCGCTGGCATACACGCCGGTGAAGATCTCCCGCACGAATTTTGCGTCCGTGGCCACGGCCAGGTCCAGCGAGGCCACCGGGTCCCACAGGCAGTTCACCCCGTAGGGGACGCTCAGCATGGGCTGCAGTTCGCCGATGATGCGGGCCATGGCGGCCACGGTCTCGCATTTTACCCGGGTGAGGTAAGGCAGGCTGTATTCATTGCTGAACATGATGGCGTCCACACCGCCCTCCTGCAAGGCCTCCACATCCTCCTTGGCCTTTTCCAGCACCCACTTCATGCCTTTGGCCCTGTCGTAATAGGGGTCGCCGGGCATCGCCTGCAGATGGCACATGGCGATGATGGCCTTTTCTGTTCCGATCACTTCTTTCAACCAGCTCATGTCGAATCCCTCTCATTTCCAAAGATATTTTTGTCTTTCATCCCCGCATACAGCGCCCGGTAGTCCCGCAGCACCGCCTTGTAGGCAGCGTGCCTGCCCGGGTCCGGCTCCACGGTTTTTTGGCAGTGCACCATGGCGTCGGCCGCCTGGGCGGGCGCGGCATACCAGCCCGCGGCCACCGCCGCCTCAATCCCCGCCCCCAGTGCCACCGAATAGTCCGAAGTAACGCGGAAAGGCACGCCGCTGACGTCGGCATGGATCTGCAAAAACAGATCCGACCGCGTGGTGCCGCCCGAGACGTTCACACAGTCCACGGCCTGGCCCCTGTCGGCAAACGCCTGCAGCAGATCCTCGGTGCCGCAGGCCACGCCCTCCATCACCGCGCGGAACATCTGGGCGCGGGTGGCGCTCATGGTCAGGCCGGCGATGACGCCCTTGGCATAGGGGTCGTTGTAAGGCACGCGGTTGCCCTGCCAGTAGTCCAGCACCCGCAGGCCGCCGCTGCCCGGGGGCACGGCCGCCGCCTCTTTGTCCAATTCGCGGAAGGCGTCCCCGCCCAAGTCGCGGCAAAGCTCCCGCTTGAACCATTTGAGCACCGAGCCGGAGGCCGCCTGGCCCTGCACGCTGGTGTAATAGCCGTCCAGCAGGAAATCCGGTCCGCTGTTCCCTGCGCTCTCGTCCACGAACAGCGGCCGCGGGGTCACGGCCATGGCCAGGTTGGAGGAGCCGGTCATCAGCGCCACCGCGCCCGGCCGCGCCACCCCCATGCCCAGCATGCCGATGGAGCTGTCGATGCCGCCCTGTACCACGGGCACGCCCGCGGGCAGCCCCAGCGCCTCGGCGGCACCGGGACACAGCACACCGGCCGTTTCGCCCGCGCGCACCGCCCGGGGCGGCACTTTTTCCAGCGCGTCCGCCAGGCCTATGGCCTGGTAAAACGTCCGGTCAAATCCGCCCCTGCGGCTGTTGTAGGCCCAGTTGCAGGCGGTGTTCACGCTGAAACACCACTGCCCTGTCAGCCAATGGTTCAAATAATCCTGATATTCGCACAGCACTTCGGTGCGCGCCCACAGCGCGGGCTCGTTCTCCTTCAGCCATAGGGCCTTGCAGGGGAACAGCTCGGCCGAGAGGGCCTGTCCCGTTTTTTCCGCGATGGCCCTGGCCTGGGCGGCCGCCCGCACGTCCATCCACAGAATGGCCGGCGCCAGGGCCCGCCCGTCCTCGCCACCCCCACGGGGGGGGCTGGGGGGGGGGGCGCCCCACCGGGCCGCCACCCGCGCCGGGTCGATGCCGGCTAGGGCGGCGCGCACGCTGCGGGCCGCCGCGTCCAGCCAGTCTTCCGGCTGCTGCTGCGCGTGGCCGGGGGCCGGATACTGTGTCTCGTAGGCGCAGGTGCCCTGGCCGGCCACGCCGCCGCGGGCGTCGAACACGAATGCCCGCACGCCGCCGGTGCCGCCGTCGATGCCGATGACAAGGTCACGTTCCATAGCTGCCATCCTCAGTACCGCGCGGTGGAAAAGCCCGCGTCCAGCGTGTCGATGAAGGCGCACAGCAGCTTGCCCGTGGCCTCATGGTCCGCCAGAGAGAGGCATTCCATCGGGGAATGGCTGTACCGGTCCGGACAGCCCAGGTCCAGGCAGGGGATGCCCATGCCCTCCAGCTGCAGGTACGCAGTGTCGGACAGCGCGCCTCGCCCGGCGCTGCGCTGCAAGGCCACGCCGGCCTTGGCGGCGCTGCGCTTCAAATACTCGTACAGCCCCTTGTGGGCCACACAGCCGTTCAGCGTGCCCTTGCCGTGGAAATTGAACAGCGTCACCGCCGGGCCGCCGCCCAGGGCCACGTTGTTCGTGCCCTTTTGGTCGGGCGTGTCGCCCGCGCCCGGGCCCAGCAGGCACAGGGCCATGTCCGTATGCACGCTGCGGGCGGCCATCATGGCGCCCCGGGCGGTGCACTCCTCCCATACGGTGCCCACCAGATGCACGGTGCACTGGGGGCGATGCTCTTTCATATGGGCGGCCAGCTCCAGCATGGTCACCAGGCCGGAGGCGTCGTCCAGATAGCTGCCGCAGACGCGGCCGTTCATCAGCTCATAGAACGCCGGCGCGTAAGCCACGGGGCAGCCCACCTCGATGCCGGCTTCGCGCACCTGTTCGCGGCTGGCGGCGCCCACGTCGATGAACAGCTTGGCCAGCGGATCGGCCTTGGCCTTTTCCTCCGGCGTCTGCACGTGGTAGGCCTTGGCGGCCACCACGCCGTTCACGTAGCCGCCGTCTTCCGTGCCCACCCGCACGGCGGTGCTGACGATGGCTTTCTCCGGCACGCCGCCCATGCGATCCACCCGCAAAAAGCCGTCCTCGTCAATACAGGTGACGATATAGCCGATGGTGTCCATATGGGCGAACACCATCAGCGCGGGCGCGCCCGGCCGGGCGCCGTTAAAGGTAGCGATGACGTTGCCCACGTTGTCGATGCGCACCTCGTCCGCATAGGGCGCCAGGTCGTCCCGGAAGCGGTACGCCATGGCGGCCTCGTACCCGGAGACCCGGGGCGTGGCCATATACTCGCGCAAAAGCTGCTTTCTCTGTTCTGTGTTCATCATTTTTGCTCCTTTACGGGCGCGTCCGCCTTTTTGTGCTTCATCCTGGGGCCCAGGGTGTTCAGCACCATCACGAAGACCAGCAGCGCGCCCCAGGTCAGGTCTTTCAAAAAGCTGCTGACGTGCAGCAGGTTGAACCCGCTGGACAGCACTTGCAGCGTGACGATGGACAGGAAGATGCCGATGGCCTTGCCGCTGCCGCCGCTGGGGTTGATGCCGCCCAGCACGGCCACCAGCAGGGCCTGCAGCCCGTAGGAGGAGCCGAAGTCCGCCTTGGCCGTGTTGACGCGGCTGACCATGATGAGCCCCGCCACCGCCGACACAAACCCGCTGAGCACGTAGGTGGACAGCACCACGCGCGTGTTGTTCACCGCCGAGAAGAACGAGGCCACCGGGTTCGAGCCGTAGACGTACAGCTTGTAGCCCAGTTTGGTTTTGTTGAGGAAAAACGCCAGGATGGCGATGGCCGCCACGAACAGCAGGAAGGGCACCGGGATGCCCAGCACCAGGCCGTTGCCGATGGCGAGGAAGGCCTCGGGAAAGCCGCTGAGGGCCGAGCCCCCCGTCAACACGATGCCGATGCCCGTGAACAGGTTCATGGTGCCCAGCGTCACCAGCATGGGCGCGATGCCCACCTTGGCCACCAGCAGCGCGTTCACCGCGCCGCAGGCGAGGCCCACGCACAGGGCGGCCAGACAGGCCAGCGCCACCGTGGCCAGGGACACGTCGGCCGCCTGGGCGCCGCCGGCCTGCATGATGAGCGCCGCCACAATGCCCGAGAGCATGGCGGTGCCGGTGACGGACAGGTCGATGCCGCCGCTCATCAGCACCAGGGCGGCCGCGATGGACAGAAAGCCCAGCTCGGGGAACTGCACGGCCATGGAACGGAAATTCGCCGCGCTGAGGAACACCGAAGGCTTCAGGATACTCAGCGCCGCCACGGCGGCGGCCAGGATGATGAAAAGCCGCGTCAGATGACGGTCTTTCACAAGTGATCTCTGCATAACGTCCCCTCCCCTCTCAGGCCTTCTGGCTTTTTTTATAGCGGTAAATCTGGGCCACGGTGCCCAGGATGATGATCACGCCGATGGTGGCTTTCTGCCAGAACGTGGGGATCTTCAGCATCACCAGGCTGTTGTTGATCAGCGTGATCAGCAGCACGCCCAGCAGCGTGCCCGTCACGTTGCCGTAGCCGCCGCCCACCTGGGGGCCGCCCAGCACCACGGCGGCGATGACGTTCAGCTCGCCGCCCACCAGGTCAAAGGGGTTGCTCATGCGCTGGAACGAGGAGTGCATGATGCCCACCAGCCCCGCCAAAGCGCCGGCAAAGGCGTACACGAACACCAGGATGCGCGTGTTGTTGAAGCCCACGCGCTCGCTGGAGGAGGCGCTGCCACCGATGCAGTAGATGCTGCGGCCCAGCATGGTCTTGTTCAGCAGCAGGCTGGTGACCAGGGCCGCGCCCGCCAGCACCAGCACGCCCACGTGCAGGTTGGCGTTGCCGCTGACGGACTCCACCGTCACCAAATTGTTCTTGGAAAAGGCGATCATGGCCGCGGGGATCTTATTGATCTGCTTGCTGCCGATGAAAGCCAGCAAAAAGCCCTTGATGATATTGCTGGTGCCCAGGGTGACGATGAACGAAGGCAGACGGAACCGAGCGATAAAGATGGAGTTGAACATGCCCAGCACCACGCCGATGAGGGCGCCCACCGCAAACAGCAGCAGCATGGGCGCGCCGTTCCAGTACTCGCCGAAAAAACGGCTGACCGTGTGCATGGCAAACACCGCAATGGCCATGAAGGACAGGTCCAGCCCGCCGGAGATCATCACCACCAGGCAGCCCATGGCCAGCACGCCCGTCTCCACCATGCTTTTCAGGATGTCGAAGATGTTCGCCACGGAGAAGAACGCCGGGTTGACACAGCCGAACACCACGCACAGCACGGCGATGATGGCAAAGAGGAAAAACTCATTGGATCGCAGCAGTTTTTTGGCGCTCATGCTCCATGCCCCCCTTCGTCCGCCGAGACCACGTCTTTTTCCAGCTGCTCAACCGTGGTCTCCCCGCTTTGTATCTCGCGCACCACGCGGCCGTTTTTCATCAGCAGCACGCGATTGCACAGCGTCAGGATCTCGCCGATGTCGTCTGAAATGACGATGATGCCGATGCCGCTGCGCGCCAGTTTTTTCACCACTTCGTGGATCTGGTTCTTCGAGCCCACGTCCACGCCCACGGTGGGGCAGTTCAGGATCAGCAGCTGGGGCTTCGTCTGCAGCCATTTGGCCAGCACGATGCGCTGCTGGTTGCCGCCCGAGAGGTTGCTCGCCGGGATTTCCGGCCCCTCGGCCGCGATCTCCAGCTCCTCCAGCCACTTCTGGGCCGTGGCCGCCAGCTCGTTCTTGTCCAGCAAAATGCCGTGGGCCAGCCCGTCCACGTCCGCCACGGTGATGTTGTCCGCCAGGGACCGCTCCAAAAACAGGCCCTCGCTCAGCCGGTCCTCGGGCACATAGCCAATGCCCAGCTTGTGGGCGTCCAGCACGCTGGCAATGCGCACAGGCCGGCCGTCCATTTCCACCGTTCCCTCGGTTTTGCCGATGCCGAACAAGGCCTTGGCCAGTTCGGTGCGGCCGCAGCCCAGCTGGCCGGTGATACCCAAGATCTCCCGCGGCCACAGCGCGAAGGACACATCGGCAAACGCGCCCTTCTGCGTCAGGCCCTCGGTGCGGATAATGGGGCTTTGGGCGGCTTCGTCCGGCTCGTACACATAGGGCACGCTGGGGATCTCCCGCCCGGTCATGTGGTAGGTCAGGCTGTTTTTGTCAATGTTGGCGATGCTGTCGTCCAGCACCTTGCGGCCGTTGCGCAGGATGGCGATCCGCTCGGAGATGTTGAACACCTCCTCCAGCTTGTGGCTGACGAACAAAATGGCGATGCCCTTCTTTTTCAGCGTGTCCACGATCCCGTACAGCGCCAGGATCTCCTTGTGCGTCAGCGCGGTGGTGGGCTCGTCCATCACCAGCAGCTTCACGTCCTGGGCCAGCCCGCGGGCGATGGCCACGATCTGCTTGCCCGCCACGGGCAGCCGCCCCACCGGAGCGTCCAGCGGCAGTTCCACGCCGATCTTCGCCAGGGCCGCCGAGGCGATGCCGTCCATCTCCTTTTTATTCACCCACTTTTTCCGGTTGATGAACAGGTTGGAAATGGCGATGTTCTCCGCCACGCTCAGGTTGGGAAAAACGGAAAAGTCCTGGTAAATGATCTGGATGCCCGCCTCGATGGACTCTGTGGGCGTGATGTGGCGCATACTTTTTCCGTTCAGCAAGATCTCGCCGCTGTCCGCCTGATAGACGCCGGAGATGATCTTGATCAGGGTGGACTTGCCCGAGCCGTTCTCCCCCATCAGGCAGTACGTCTCGCCCTCATGGATGGAAAAGCTGACGTCGTCCAGCGCCTTGACGCCGCCGAAGGTCTTTTTGATATTCTTCAGCTCCAAAAAGCAGCCGGCCGGGCGCTGGGCGCCGGGCTGGGTGCCCTCAGGTTTGAGCTTGCTCATGATTCCCTCCTCCTCGGGAGCCTGGATATGCAGTGTGCGGCGGGAAAACCGCCGCACACTGTTCCCGGTCTACAGTTGTTTTACGCCAGATAGGGGTCCTCGCTCATGTTGTCCACGGTGAAGTCCATCCAGGCCTGGCCGTAAATGACGTGGCCTTCCACCACAACGCTCTCATAGCCCTCGGCGCCCAGGTCGTCGCCGGTCTTCACTTCGCCGCCTTCTTTCACGATGCGGGCGGCCTCGCACATGGCATAGCTGGCCGCGTCGGTGTCCCACGAGCTGTACATGCTGATGGCGCCGCTCTCCAGATAGGCGCCGGCCACGTCGGCCACGCTGGTGCCGATCACCTTCACCTCGCCGATCTTGCCCGCTTCCTCAACGGCCAGGGCCGCGCCGGCGGGGTCGATGACCGAGCAGCCGATGATGCCCACCAGGTCGGGGTAAGTTTTCAGCAGCTCCTGTGTCTTGGTGTAGGCGGTGTCGTGATCCTCGTTGGACTCCACGAAATCAGCCACCAGGTACATGTCGGGATATTTTTCTTTCTGATAGGCAACGGCCGCGTTGGCCCATTCCATATGGGTCTGCGCCTGGACCGAGCCCACGATGATGGCATACCCGCCCTTGCCGTCCGTCAGTTCGGCCAAGGCGTCGATGAAATGCTCGCCGTAGGCGGCGTTCTGGAACGCCTCCACGTCATAGTTCACATTCTGCGCCGTGGGCGCCTCGTGGCTGATGACGACGATGCCCGCGTCCATGGCTTTCTTCATGGACACTTCCAGCGTCTCGGTGGAGTTGGGCACCACCTGGATCACGTCCACGCCCTCGGTGATGGCGTCTTCCAGCGCCTGCAGCTGCAGGGCCGCGTCGGCGGTAGAGGGGCCGCTCTGATAAAATTCGCCGCCGTGCTCAGACACCCAGCGCTCGCCGCCGGGGATCATGCGGTCAAACCAGGCAACGCCCACCAGTTTGGGGATGCTGACGATCTTCAGCGCCTCGCCCGCGGGCTGGGACGCCGGGGCCGCGCTTGATGCGGGGGTGCTGCCCGTGGATGCGGGCGTGGATGCCGGGGCTGCGGAAGAGCTGCCGGAACTGCAGCCGGCCATAGCCAGCGCCAGCGCCAAGGCCAATACCAATGCGAGGATGCGTTTCTTTTTCATACTGTTTTCCCTCCTGTTTTTTGCACTTGCTTCATTACGAAAAATAGCCTGCGGCTATCTTTTCGGCCACGGGGGCATCGCTCTCACACGATGCGCAGGTCCTTCACCTGCCGCGCCATCTGATCGTGCAGCATGGGGTCCAGGTCGCTGTCCGTCACCACGCAGTCCAGGTCGGACAGGTCGCACACTTTGATCATGGCTACCTTGCCGTACTTCGAGCTGTCGGCCGCCAGCACCACCCTGCCCGCCGAGCGGCACAGCTTTGATTTGATGGACGCCTCAGGCAAGTCGGTGTTGGACACGCCGAACTCCGCGTCGATGGCGTCCGCCGAAAGGAACAGGGTGTTGAAACGGATACGGCTGATCAGGTCCTCGGTCATAGAGCCCACCACCACATTGTAATCCTCCCGCTTCACGCCACCCGTCACCACCACGGTGGTGCTGGGGGCAACGCCGATCATGGTGGCAAAGCCCAGGTCATAAGTAAATACGGTCACGTGCTTTTTCCGCGCAATGGCCTCGCCGATCTGAAATGCCGTGGGGCCGGAATCCAGGAACAGGGTGGCGCCGTCCTGCACCAGCTCGGCGCAGCAGGCGCCGATGCGCTTTTTCTGCTCAATGCGGATGAGCATTTTTTCTGAGTAGACATGCTCATAAGAGGAACTGTGGCGGATCCAGATGGCGCCGCCGTGGGTGCGCTGGATACGCCCCTCGCGCACTAGGATGTCCAAATCGCGCCGGATGGTCGATTCAGACACCCGCTGATCCGCCGCCAGTTCGCTGATCTTGGCCGTGCCGTTTTCCTCTAAATAGGCCACCACCTTATTCAGCCGCTCCGCCGGGATGTCGATGCCAGCGTTTTCTATGCAGTCCGCCATGGGCGCCCCGTCCCCCTTTTCTCTGTCTTTCAAGCAAATCATAGCACAGCAGTGACAGCTTGCGCAATAATTTGATAGAATTTGAAATATTTATCACGGTATTTTTCTGTTTTAAACAGGAAATATCCCATATTCTTTCACGGATTGCACAATTCTGCAAAAAAATCCTTCCATTCTTCCACAACATTTCATCGTGGAAGAACGGAAGGATGGTTGCTTTCTGCAGTTTTGTGCGCCCTTGGCTTACAGGGCGGGGATGGCCTGGATCTCGCGGAACACTTCCACCAGCTTTTCGCCGGCAAAAGCCAGCAGTTTTTCGCCTTTCTCGGGCGTGCCCTTGGTGGCGTCCCCGATGACGCCCGTGGCTGTGATATCTTTCGTCACCCAGCCCATATTCACCGGGCCGAACACGGTGACGTATTTGTTGCGGCGCATCTGCTCGGGCGGGAAGGTGGCCACCAGTTCCTTTTCATCCACCAGGTCCGGCCGCAGCGCCATGATAAGGCTCGTCTCCAGCTCGCAGGCGTGGAACACGCCGTCCCGGGGGCTCTCCTGGATGTCCTTCAGAATGTCGGCCCAGAAATCGGTGAACCACCAGTCGATCACAAAGGGGCGCACGCCGAAATCGTCCCGCAGGTCGCGGGCACAGGCATTCAGCACGTCGGTGTTGCCGCCGTGGGAATTCAGCAGCACCAGCTTTTCGAACCCGTGATGGGCCACGCTTTTGGCAATGTCGCGCACAATGGCGGCCAGGGTGTTCATGCTGTAGGTCAGCGTGCCGCAAAAGCCCATGTGCTCGTTGCTTTTGCCCACAGCCACCACCGGCAGCACCAGTACGTCCATATCGGCCGGCACCCGCCGGCCGAAAGATGCAAGCACGCCCTCCAGGATAATGGTGTCCGTGCCCACCGGCAGGTGTTTGCCGTGCTGCTCGTGGGCGGCCACCGGCAGCACCACAATGGTGTTCTTCTTGTCCATGGCGGCCACTTCGTTGGATCGGCACTCGGTCAAACGTTTATACATCGCTTCCACTCCTTTTTTGATGAACATCCGCGCTGCCGGGCACGGAAAAGCCGGCCCGGCCACGCCCTGTTTTTCCCATCATAACACGAAACAGGCTGATTGCAAATGAAAAAAGTCAAAAGGCCGTCACGCCTTTCGCTCACCCGCGGGCAATGCCGTATTGGGCGCAGATCCTGGTGAACTCCGCGCTGCCCACAAAGCCCCCGAACACTTCCTCGCGGGTCTTGCCCTGGCGCAGCAGAGTCACCCAGGTGCGCAGGCCGGCGGCGTCGTACTCCCGCCCCATAAAGGCGCGGTATAGCTGTTTGACGTAATCCTCATCGCTGTAGCCCTTGGCCGTGAACTCCCTGCTGAAAATAAAGCCGTAGGCCGCGTCGCGGCCGTTTGCGCTGTGATCCGCCAGCCTGGCGCACCAATCGGCCAGGCCCTGCGCCTCCGGCGCGCGGCCCAGGCACACGTCGTACAGCCGCGTGACGAACGCCGTCACGCCCGCTTCGCGCCCGCACACGCTACACGGGCCCGCGGGGATGGTGCCGTACTGGGGCACCGCCACGCTGCCGCCGTGCACGATGCCGTACCCTTGGCAGATGCCGGCAAATTCCTTGCTGCCCACAAAGCCGTTGAACACTTCCTCCCGGGTGGTGCCGCTCTCCAGCAGCGCCATCCAGCTGTCCAGGCCGGCTTTGTCATACTCCCGCCCCATAAAGGCGCGGTACAGCTGTTTCACATAGTCCTCATTGCAGTAGTTCTTCTGCTTGAACTCCTTGCTGAAAATGAAATTATAGGCCACGTCGCTGCCGCTGGAGGAGTAATTGGCCAATTTCGAACTCCACAGGCCCAAGCCGCCGGCGTCCGGCGCGCGGTTCAGGCAGGTGGAATACAGCCGCGTCACAAAGGCCCGGATCTTCTCCATGTCCGGCTTGGTGGAGGGCGCGCCATAATTGGGTACCAGGTCCTGCACCGGCCGCCCGGCAGCCTGCAGGATCAGCTGCTCGATCCACGCCTGGTCGGCCCCGTTCCCGTTGTCGATCTTCTCGTACACGGTCTCGGCCAAATGGCCGGCGATGGTGAAGTTGAACCGCGGGTCGGCGGAGCCGCCGGTGTTGAGGATGAAACAGTCCACCATGGGGTCATACTGGGCCGCATAGTAGGAGATGGCCAAAGCCGCGGCCTGGTACAGCTCATTGCCGTTGTACAGGCAGAACCCCTGTTCCGTCAGCATCACACGGTGCTGGGCACCGAACGTGTCGCGCACATAATCCGTCAGCACCCGCAGATTGGCGCCGTCCACAAACATGGCCGCGGGGCTCACAGGGTTGTAGCCCACCTGGTTCCAGATGGCCGTGTCGTACATAATGGACGGATAAAGGTGATAGGAGATACACCAGTCCACCCCCGGCTGGATCTTTGCCACCTCGGCGTTGAAGCAGTCCAGCATCACCTTGCCGGAGATCTCCCGCCCCTCGTCACTGTGGGTCCAGTTGTGGTCCAGCGAGATGCTGCACCGGCTGATGTCGGTGGTTTTCCGCACCGCGTTGTACATGTTGCAGAACGCGCGGGCGTACTTGGCCGCCACGGCCGTGGGGTCCAGCGTGCCGCTGTAATGCCAGTCGTTGGGGTCGTTGACCTCGTTGCCCAGGATGAAGTTGTCCACGCTGGCGTCCCAGGCGGACAGCCGCCACATAAAGAATTCAAAGAAGGCCTTGATCGCCTCCCCGCCCACCCCGGTGGTGGCGGGCGCGTAATACGTAAAGCCGGGCACGCGGGAGTCCTCGTCGATCAAAAATTCCCTGCCGGGCCGGTACCGCAGCAGGAACACCACGCTGACGGAGATGTTTTGCTGGTTCAAACTGTGGACCCGCTCCATGAACATCTCGATGGCGCTCAGGTCGAACCAGAAGGTCCTGCCGTCGTACTCCCAGGCATAGGGGTAGAGGAAATTTCCCGGGTCATGGTCGTCGATCAGTTCGTCGATCCACAAATTAAAAAGGGTATGCTGTCCCCCGTAATTCCCCGTGATCATACCCTGTTCGCCCTTATAGTTGGTGGCCGTGGCAAAGGCGTCCACCTGCCGGTAAACCCCTTCCAGCCCCAGCGCCCGCTGGATCAGCGCATCCGGTTCGGGCTGCAGCCCGTCCTCTTGCGGCAGTTCCGCCTCCTGCAGGCTGGCCTCCGGCGCCGCCTCGCTCTCTGCCGGCGGCGCCTCTTCCAGCGGCAGGGAGGCCGCGCCGCCCGGCCCATCTTCCTCCGATACCAGCGGCGCCTCCTGCAAGGGCAGATCTGCCGCCTCCTCCGCAAACGCGCCGGCGCCCTGCGCGAAAAGCAAAGCCGCCGCCAAACAGCCGGCCAGCGCGCGCCTCATCAACTTCCTTTTCATGATCCCCCCGCCTCCTTAAACCATGCTGGATTCCCTGTTTCCATATTAGCAAAGTCTTCTGGCATAGTCAATGCGGCCGCCAAGAAGGCAAATAAAAAGCCCCAGTTTGTAACCAGAGCCTTTGTCGGGAAATTTTACATACCCTTAAAATGACTTTTCGTCCTCTTCAATTTGTGCTCGAATTTTTTCGATATCATGGCCGGAATGCAACAGTTTGAGTTGCTCATAGCAGTTCGGGCATAAAGCCGCAATATTTTGCGGCTTGTCTAATCCGTTTTTTGCCAACGGTATTAAATGATAAGTCTTCAAAAATGGCTTACCTTCTATTTGAAAGGGTGCAGCTTTTTTGCACAGTTGACAGCGGCCATGGGCTCTTCGCTTTACATATTCTCGAACGTACAAATTATACTCATAAGTAATAGTTTTTGTCGTACGCGAGCGCGCGATTCCATCCACATGCGCCACTTTTTCTCGCAATGCCTTATCAGATATCTCTTGGGTGGTCCGTCCAATATATTTTTGTTCACGCTCCACAAATCCTTGGTTTAAAAGATTTTGGCTGATTAATTGCAAGGGAAATTTCCAGACAGTTCTCATATTGCCTGAAAAATCAAGTTCTTTCTTCTGAAACGGGGTTGCTACAAGTTTTACAATACCACGATACAAATACTTACGGCTGCTAAAAACCTCAAATAAATAGACAATTACACCATTGCTGTTAGAATTTTTAAGGGTTTTATTTTGGGCATAGTCAATCTCTTGATCACCATCCATACCCATACCCGTGTAATAAAAAGTGTCCCCCTGCCAGTAGTCCACATAGGCATTGTTGGGGTCATCATGATGCGAGGTAAGCACCAAAGCACCTGTGGAATGAGACCTTCTCATTCCGCCTTGTGTGCTACATTTAAAAATTGCACAAAGTTCTTCGTTAGAATACTCTTTGCCAATTTCCAGCTTTGAAACGAGATCATTTTTTCGCTTTCCTATAAATTCTTGAACCTCTTCAGGATCAAATAATTTTTTCCTATTTCCCACTTGTTTATAAGGTAGTCCTTCGTCAATCATACGGTAAAGTGTCGCCCGCGCTATACCTGTTACATCTAAAATCTCAGCAACGGTTAATAAATTTTTCATATTCCGCTCCTTTGTATCACCGTTTCGTTTTATTTGTCTCACCATTTTGTATTATACGTTCAAGTCAAATACTTGTCAATAGAAAAACCGCCGGCAAAAGCCGGCGGTTTTTGGTTGGGCTGGCTGGATTCGAACCAGCGGAATGACGGAGTCAAAGTCCGTTGCCTTACCCCTTGGC
>CAJMEU010000012.1 GCA_905212515.1 uncultured Oscillospiraceae bacterium
CCCGCGGCCGCCCCCACCTTGAGCGCGTGGGCATAGTCCCCTTTTTCCAGCCATCCGGCGAGGAAGCCCGCCACCATGGAATCCCCCGCGCCCACGGAATTTTTCACCGTTCCTGTGGGCACGCCGATCTTGTGGAAGGCCCCCGCCTCATCCAGCAGAATGGCCCCGGCGCCGGCCATGCTCACCAGCACATTGCGTGCGCCGCGCTGCTGCAGGCGGGCAGCGCAGTCTTTGATCTCGCCGTCCGTTTGCAGCTCCCGGCCGAAAATGGCGCCCAGTTCCAGATGATTGGGCTTGATGAGGAACGGCCGGTAGCGCAGCACATTGCACAGCAGCTCCCGTTCGGCGTCCACGGCCGTCAGGATACCGCGGCCCTCCAGGCGGGCCAGGATCTGCTGGTAGATATCCGCTGGCAGGGTGGCGGGGATACTGCCGGCCAGCACCAGGAAATCGCCCTCGTCTAATGTGTCCAGCTTGGCGAACAGGGCCTCCACCGCTTCTTGCCCGATGACCGGGCCCTGGGCGTTGATCTCCGTCTCGCAGCCTGCTTTGATCTTCACGTTGATGCGTGTGGCGCCCGCGGGCAAACGGATGAAATCCGTGCGAACGCCAGCGGCGCGCAGACCGTCTTCCAGCGCCTGGCCGGTAAATCCCGCCACAAAACCCAGGGCCACGCTGCTCACCCCCAGGTTGTGCAGCACCGTGGACACGTTGATGCCCTTGCCCCCCGGCTGCATCAGCTCCCCGCTGGTGCGGTTCACCCGGCCGGCCTCAAAGGCGGGCATGTGCACCACATAGTCGATGGCCGGGTTGAAGGTGACGGTGTAGATCATTGAGACTCCTCCGCTTCTTTGATGACCGCGTGCTGGGAAAAACGCTTGTCCGGCACATGGTCGGTGATGATGCAGGCCTTTTCCAGCGGGCAGATGGTGACGGCCGACACCTTGCCGAACTTGGTGGAATCTGCCACCACATAGGCCATATAGGCCTGTTCCACAGCCTTGGCCTTGATGCGGGCCTCCTCGGCGTCCGGCGTGGTGAAGCCCCGCTGGAGGGAAATGCCGTTGGCGCCGATGAACGCTTTGGTGAAATTATAGCCCGCCAGCAACTCTATGGCCACACCGCCCACGATGGCCTCGGTGCGCGGTTTGAGCTGGCCGCCGATGACGTAGGCGCGCAGGCCTTTTTCCACCATGCGCCGGGCACAGGCGATACCGGTGGTGACAAAAGTCGCCTTGGACTCGCCCAAATATTCCACCATACGCAGCGTGGTGGTGCCCGCGTCCAGGAAAACGAAATCGTCGTCCCGCACCTGGGCCGCAGCACAGCGAGCGATGCGGTCTTTTTCCGCCACCTGCAGGCCGGCTTTGGTCACCACATCCGGCTCCTCGGGCTGGAAGTCGCCCGGCAGCGCCACGGCGCCGCCGTGCACTTTGGCCAGGCGGCCCTGCCCGGCCAGAGCGGACAAGTCCCGCCGCACCGTGGATTCCGACGCACCCGTTGCCTGGCAGAGCTGGGCCACGTCCGCGCTGCCATGAACGTTCACATATTCCAGGATCGTATTCAGCCGCTCCTGTGCCAGCATGGTACATCGCCCCTCTTTTTCATTCTGTGCTTACTATAGCACATCATTCAGCCAATTTCAATCATTTTCATTCAAAATAAATCAATTTTAAGAATTATTTTGATTGGATCCGCTGTCAAGTGATCAGAATGGCCGTTGCGCGCGCCCATAACTATGATATAATAAAGATACTTTCAGAAAAGAGGGAAAAAGATGATCCGTTTCAACAACGACTACAGCGAGGGGGCCCATGCCCGCATTTTGCAGCGCCTGGCGGACATGAACGTCGCGCAGCTGGCCGGCTACGGCGAGGGCCCCTGCTGCCAGGCAGCCGCCGACCTCATCCGCCGGCGTATCGGTGCGCCGGATGCGGCCGTACATTTTCTGGTGGGCGGCCCCCAGGCGAACCTGCCGGTGATCGACGCGGCACTGCGCCCGCACCAGGGCGTGCTGACGGCCGACACCGGCCACATCCATACCCACGAGACCGGCGCCGTGGAGGCCTGCGGCCACAAGGTGCTGGCCCTGCCCAGCCGGGAGGGCAAGCTCACGGCTGCGCAGGTGGAGGAGACCTGCCGTCTGCACTGGGCAGATGCCTCGTTTGAGCACATGATACAGCCGAAAATGGTGTACCTCTCCTTTCCCACAGAGCTGGGCACGCTGTACTCGAAGGCGGAACTGGCCGCCCTGCGGGCCGTGTGCGACACCTACGGCCTGTATCTGTTTTTGGATGGCGCCCGGCTGGGATACGGCCTGGCGGCCGAGGGATGCGATGTGTCCCTGGCTGATCTGGCCGCGCTGTGCGACGTGTTCTACATCGGCGGCACCAAGCAGGGCGCGCTGTTCGGCGAGGCAGTGGTCATTCTCAACGAAGCGCTGAAGGCCGATTTCCGCTACCTGATCAAACAGCACGGCGGTATGCTGGCCAAGGGCTGGTTGCTGGGCGTACAGTTTGAAGAGCTGTTGAAAGACGATCTGTACTTCGACCTGGCCCGCCATGCCGACCGGCTGGCGGACGAACTGCGCGGCGCCCTGCGGGCGAAGGGCTTCCCCTTCCTGGTGGAGACCCCCACCAACCAAGTGTTCCCCATTTTGCCCGACGGCTGTCTGGAAGCACTTGGCAAAGAATACACCTTCACCTATTATGCCCGGGCAGACGCCAAACACAGCGCCGTGCGTTTTTGTACCAGCTGGGCCACCCGCAGGGAGGATATGGCCGCGCTGATAACCAGCATCGAAAAACTGGTATGAAAGAGAGAATGGGCATGGACGATGAATTTGTAAATTTGACCCCGCAAAACCTGGCCGACGAACACCTGTGCTGCATTATCCGCAGCAAAAAGCCCCATCCGGGTGTCGAGGCAAAGCGGCAGTGGCTCGCGCAGCGGCTGCCCGAGGGGCATGTGTTCCGGAAGCTGAACGTCAAAGAAAAAGTTTTTATTGAATATGCCCCCCTGGAAACGGCTTGGGTGCCCATCCTCGGCGACAATTACATTTATTTGTACTGCCTGTGGGTCGCCGGCGATTACAAGGGCAAGGGATATGGAAAAGCCCTGCTGGAGTATTGCCTGGCCGACGCCAAGGAACAAGGCCGATCAGGCGTTTGCATGCTTGGGGCGGCGAAGCAAAAGGGCTGGCTGTCCGACCAGTCTTTTGTGAAAAAGTTTGGATTCAAAGCCGTTGGCTCCACCTATTACGGATATGAATTGCTGGCGCTCTCTTTCGACGGGACCGCGCCTCAGTTTGCCCCCAATGCCAAAAGCGGGAAAATCGCAAGCCAGGATCTGACCCTTTATTATGACCTGCAATGTCCCTATATCTCTCAATCCATCGAGATGGCCAAGGCGTCTTGTGCGGCGAACGGTGTTCCGCTTTCTTTGATCCAGGTGGATACGCTGCAAAAAGCCAAAGAGCTGCCTTGTGTTTTCAATAACTGGGCCGTGTTTTACAAGGGGGAGTTCCAGACCGTGAACCTGCTAGACACCGCAGCTTTGACACGGCTGCTGAAAAAATAGCCCCAAACCGCTCTTTCTGTTTTTGCAAGCGGCGCGCGCTCATGGGATTTGAAATTTTGCCGTCCTTGGCGGCTTTTTTCAAAACCAATTTTGCAACGTTGGCGCATGGGTCTGGTTCGCCCGGATCATCGAATGGCGCTGCCCGTTGAGGCGGCCACAAGGATCAAAAAAGGGCCGGTCAGGTTGACCGGCCCTTTTCCTCTTGTTCCGCGAGCGAGCGCAGGGGCACGCCGTTTTCCCGCGCCAGGCGGGCCGCGTCCTCATATTCCATCTTCTCCCGCCGGATGCCGGGGCCCTGGGACAGCTTCGTCCGCACCGGGCCGTATGCAGTTTCCCTCTGCCCTTCCTGCCGTGCCAGCAGCCAGCGGCCGCATCGGCTTGCGCGCACGCCGATGCTGGTGGTATTTTGCAGCAGGCACAGGGCCATGCCCTCCTCCTGCGCGGGATGGCACAGCACCTGGAACTGCCAGGCCGGCCGGCCCTTTTTCATGAGGATAGGCACCGCGCAGGCATCCAATGCCCCTGCCGCCATCAGCGCCTCCAGGGCGGCGGACACCGCGTCGCCGCCCATATCGTCCACATTGCACATCAGCTGCACCACTTCATCCTGCTGTAGCCGCCCGTCCATTGTCAGCCCCCCGTTTATTTTTTAGTGTAACACGGGGACAGCGGCCTGTCAAACCCGGCAAAAGCTGTAAAACAAGCCTTTTGGAAACATTTTTGAAACAAAATGTGATACAATGAGGCCGAGAGGAGGCAGTGTATGAAACCGATCCTGATCGTAGATGACGAACGGCCCATTGCCGAACTGATCGAACTGACGCTGCAAAAGATGGGCTACGCCTGCCAGCTGGCCTTTGACGGCGACACGGCTGCCGACCTGATGGAGCAAAACGAATACGACCTGGTGCTGCTGGACATCATGCTGCCCGAGCCAAACGGTTACGAACTGCTGGAATACCTGCGCCCCACGGGTACGCCGGTGATCTTTCTGACGGCAAAGGGCACGGTGTCCGACCGGGTGCGCGGACTGCGCCTGGGGGCGGACGATTACATTGTGAAGCCCTTCGACCCCATGGAGCTGCTGGTCCGGGTGGAGAGCGTGCTGCGCCGCGCAGGGCGGGGCGACCGCGTGCTGAAGGCATGGGACGTGGCCGTGGACCCCACCACCCACACGGTGACCAAAAACGGCGTGCCCGTATCCCTGACGCCCCGGGAATACGATCTGCTGATGGTACTGCTGCACAATCGGGGCGTGGTGTTCTACCGCGATATTCTGTATGAGCGCGTATGGGGCACAGATTCTGACCTGGACACCCGCACGCTGGATGTGCATATCTCCCGTCTGCGCAAAAAACTGGGTTGGAACGGACACATTCGCACCGTGAGCAAGGTGGGCTACCTGCTGGAGGGCGAAGTATGAAATTTGCACATAAGCTGACCATCTGCATCCTGCTGCTGCTGGCCGTGGTGCTGTCGGGCGGAGGTTATGTGCTGCTGCGGCAGAATTTCCGCTCCTCGCTGGAAGACGCCGCCCAGCAAAACGCCGCCGCGCACCAGCGGGAGGTTTATGCCTTGGAAACGTCCCTGGCCCAGCAGCTGCAGCAGGAGGACCGCCCGGCCGAGCAGGTGCTGTACAATTACGCCCGGGGGTTAACGAGCCGCGGCGCTGGCCGTGATTACCACTTTGCGCTGTGCCGGGACAGCGGGGTGACGCTGTTTTCCAACCTGCCCGCCGGGGTGGGCAAAAGCAATCAACTGGCGGCCATGCAGGCGGACAGCGACGCCGTCACCCTGTGGGAGGCCGGCGGACGGCAGTACATGATGATCGCCTCCGTCACGCCGGTGGCCACTTCAGCCATGGGCCCCGTGTTTAGCACCGGCCCGGATGCGGAGAAAGGCGACCGCCTGTGGCTTTTGAGCTGCTTTGACGTATCCGCCCTGTTCGCCGCGCGGGACTTGCAGCTGCGCAACTATCTGCGCATGGAATGTCTGGCGCTGGCCTGTGCCGCAGTGGCCGCCGCCCTGATCGCCCGGCTGCTGACGGGGCCCATCCAGCAGCTGGAGCGCACCAGCCGCGCCATAGCCGAAGGGGATCGCAGCCGCCGCACAGCCCTGAAAAGCCGGGACGAGATAGGCGCACTGAGCCGCAGCTTCGACGCCATGGCCGACACGGTGGAGCAGACCATTGACGCCCTGGCGGACGACGTGCGCCGGCGCGAAGAATTTGTGTCGGCGTTCACCCACGAGCTGAAAACGCCCATGACCTCGATGCTGGGCTATGCCGACATACTGCGCAGCGGCCAGGTGCCTGCCGAGACCCAGCGGCGCGCGGCCAATTACATCTATCACGAGACGCGGCGGCTGGAGGGGCTGAGCGCCAAGCTGATGCTGCTGATGGGCCTGTCCCACGAAGAGGACTTGGCGCTGCGTCCGGTTCGTCTGGCGGCCGTGCTGGGCGACGCGCAGCGCAGTTTGCCCGACTTGCCCGCGCGCCTCTGCCTGCCCGCGGCGGCGGGGACCTGCTGGGTAATGGCCGAACGGGACCTGCTGGCCGATCTGGTGCGCAACTTGGTGCTGAACGCCGCCAAGGCACAGCCCAAAGACGGCGCCGTGCACGTGGACTGTTCCCCCGGGCCGGACGGCGTGTGCCTGGCCGTATGGGACCAGGGCTGCGGCATCCCGCCGGAGGAGCTTGCCCATGTTACCGAGCCATTTTATATGGTGGACAAATCCCGTGCCCGGAGGGAAAACGGCAGCGGCCTGGGACTGGCGCTGTGCGCGCGTATCGCGCAGCTGCACGGCACCGTCCTTTCCATCGAGAGCCGCGTGGGCGCGGGCACACGGGTCAGCCTTCTGCTGACGCCCTGCGCCCCGCCGGCGTTCGAACAGGAGGTGGCTTTATGAAACGCAGGTTCTCCCTGCCCGCCCCCTGGATGACCGCGGGGGCTTATTTGCTGACCTTGGCGGCGCTGGCCGGACTTATTTGGGCGCCGGCCGCTTTGCTGAAGGGGCAGGACGCCGGCCTGTACGGCCGGCCGCTGACGGTGGAACCGGCCCAGGGCGCGCTGACGGAGGAAGGGCGCGCTTACCCCCTGGCACAGACGATGTACGACCGCACCCATGTGTGGAGCGAACAATGGCTGCAGTGGGAGGACGCGGGCATGAACGAGGCCGCCGCCCGCGAGGCGCTGACGGACGCCCTGGATAAACTGGCCGAGGCCGATATGCTGGACGCCCAGCTGACGGCCCGCTGCCACGACGCGCTGAGCCATGCGGCACAGTATGCCACCGGCCGGGACGGCATGGGGTTTCTGGACCTGCGGTGGACGCTGTTCGCCACCAGGGACGGCGAGATCCTGGACCCGGCCAAAGCCCGGGACACGCAAGAACAGCTCTTCACCGCAACTTACTTTTTGAGCGCCACCGTGGAGCCCCGCACCGGCGTGCCCGTGGCGCTGACGCTGTACCTGCCCGGCCAGGCCTCCTCGGGCGACGCGGAGGCAGCGCTGCTGCGTTACCGGCAGGTGCTGGGCTTGCAGGCAGTGGATGACTGGCAGGCCGTGGATATCTCCCGCTCCGGTACGTTGGAAGCGGCGGCGGCCTACTCCCCCACCACGCAGCTGTACGTCTATTGTTCCCTGCCTGCCGGCGATGCCGCCACCTCCTGTACCCTGGGGCTCTCTTCCATGTCCCCCGATCAATTTGAACAGTTCCAATAAGGGCAAAAGGCGGATGATCCCGCCTTTTCTTTTTTAGAGGGCGCCCTTTGAAACAAATTTGAAACATCTCGGCGTTATGATAATAGAAGAAGGCGCGGGAGCAGTATGAAAAAGCACCTGGCATTGGCCCTGTGCGCGGCCTGCCTGCTGGCCGGTTGTTCCCTTTCCACGCCGGCGGACAGCAGCGCCGGTCCGGCCGAGGTGACGGCGGCCCCGCAGGAAGAACGGCTGTACTGGAGTTCTGTATATTACACAGGCACCACCTTGGGCCCCGGCTGCACGTCCGAAACAGGCTATTATTACGCCACCTCCCGGCTGTCGCCCGCCGCCAGTGGCTATGTGCTGTGCTATGTGGATTTTGAGACGGCCCGACAGGCGCCCGTGTGCGCCTCCCCGAACTGCACCCACGACAGTGAGAGCTGTACCGCCTTTCTGCCCGCGACGGACGGCGGGATGCCCATGCCCATATTCGCCGGCGATAAACTGGTGCTGCAGTACGGCGGAGGCGCCGGCACGGCGCCAAAAGTGGAAGTGATGGGCCTGGACGGCACCGGGCGGCACAAGGTGTGCGACCTGTCCTCCGGCGTGATGTGGGGCAGCAGCGTGCCCAGCAGCGAGGCGCTGTACATCGTTGGGTTGGCTTACACCTATTCCGGCGAGGGTGAACAAAAGCAGGTCGAAGGCTGCGAGAGCAAGCTGTACCGCGTCAGCCTGACGGATGGGGCCATGACGGAGGTATATACTTTCCCCGAAAACACCAACGATATCCTGCTGCTGGATGTGCGGGACGGGCAGATGATCTTCCGCACCACGGCCCTGATCAGCGTTGACGTCTACGCCTCTCTCAGTGAGGCTGCGGCCGCGCAGGAAACGGTGTTCCTGGCCGTGACGCCCGAAGGCGAAAGCCGGGAGCTGTGGCGCGCGCCCGGCAATTTGGGCGGCATGAGCGTATGGGATGGGGTGTTCTATCGCGCTGAAAGCGACTGGCGCACCCTGTATATCCGCGACCTTTTGACGGGCGATGAGCGCACCTACACGCCCGACCTGCCTTTGGATCGCGGCGAGGTACAGTATCTGACGGTCACCGGCTGCTACGGCGACTGGTTGGCACTTGACGTCTCTTTCACCGGCGGAGCCGGCTACAGCCGCGGAGAGGACACGCTGGGCTTTGCTTGCAACACCACCACCGGCGAGGTGCGGGAGAGAACGCTGCGGGTCCTTGCGAAGCCAGAGCTCTTCTCCACCGTTCCCCTGCCGGTGATGACGCGCATCGGCGGCACGCTGCTGGTGGAGAACGACCGCATCCCCCAGCAGCAGACCTATCAGGGCAGCGACGGGATCCCCTATTATGCCACCAATTTTTCCGAGCGGTGGGCCTTGATGAGCCTGGAGGATTATCTGTCCTCGACACCCAATTACAGGGACGTGGCGCCCCTGGTGGAATGAGGCGGCTCGATGGAAAATTTGACGCTTAGCATCGCGCGGCTGACCAAGCACTACCCCGCCCCCCGCGCGGGCCGTAAAACGCAGCCAGTGAAAAAAGCGCTGGACAAGGTCTCGTTTACCCTGACGCCGGGATTGTATGGTCTGCTGGGACCCAACGGGGCGGGCAAATCCACGCTGATCGGCATCATCACGGGCAGTGTGCTGCCCACGGGCGGCGCGGTATCCTGGTGCGGCCGGCCGGCGCGCGGGGCACGGTTCCGCCGTATTCTGGGCTATGTGCCCCAGCAGCAGGGCCTGTACGCCGGCTATACCGGGCGGCGTTTTTTATGCTATATGGCCGCGCTGAAGGAGCTGCCGCCCGCCGTTGTGCCCGCCGAGGTGGAGCGCTGTACCCGTGCCGTGAATTTATCGGCAGAGCTGGATAAACGCCTAGCCGCCTACTCCGGCGGCATGAAGCAGCGGTTGCTGGCGGCGTGCGCCCTGCTGGGGCAGCCCCAGCTGCTGATCCTGGACGAGCCCACCGCCGGGCTGGACCCGCGGGAGCGGGTGCGGCTGCGGGCACTGCTGAAAGAGCTGTCGCGCACGCGCATCGTGCTGGTGGCTACCCACGTGGTGTCGGACGTGGAGAGCGTGGCCGACGAGATTTTGCTGCTGCGGGCCGGGCAACTGGTGGACAAGGGCACGCCCGGGTGCCTGCAGGACAAATACGCCCCCGGCGGCACGCTGGAGGACATCTATCTGCATATTTTCAGCGAGGAGAACGACGATGCGTCTGCTGACCCATGAACTGCGCAAGGTGTGGGGCAAGCCGGTGTTTCTGGCCGGCCTTCTGGCCCTGGCACTGTGCAACCTGTTTTTGTTGTGGACGGGCACCCGCCCGGGCACGGGCCAGCCGCCCGCCGCGGCGTACAAGGCGGCCGGCCGCGCACTGGAGGGGCTGACCACGGCACAGCAGCAGGCCCTGGTGGAGGAAAAGCTGGATCTGGTGCGCGGCGTGCTGCAGATCGACCAATTGCTGCGCTACGCCGCCGAGGGGGGCACCCTCGCCGATGACCCGCGCAAGACATCCCCGGCGCTTTTCGAACAATACGGCGACGCCTACGAAAAGCGGGATTATATCCTTTTCTGCGATACGCTGGTGCAGGAATATCAGCTTCTGGAGGCCCTTTCCGCAGAGCTGAAAGCGGTGGGCGGCTACGATGCCTTCCTGGACAGCGTGCAGCAGAAGGCGCAGACGCTGGCCGGCATCTCCATCTTTAAGACGGCCCAAAGCGGCTACGAACAGCAGAACATCGCCCTGACGGCCCGGGCCTATGAAGGCCTGCGCGCAGTGCCCATCACCTATTCCCCGCAAAAAGGGCTGTACACGACACTGGAATATCCCTTTACCGACGCCATCCTGCTGCTGGGCATGGCGCTGCTGGCCAGCCTGCTGGTGCGCGAGGAACGGGACAGCGGCTTGCTGGCCTTTGTGCGCAGCACGGCCGGCGGACGCCGCCGCACCGCCCTGGCCAAGCTGGCCGCCCTGGCGCTGAGCCTGCTGGCCGTGCTGTGCCTGCTGTATGGGGTGAACCTGGCGTACTGCCAGGGCACTTTCGGCCTGGGAGGCCTTGACCGCACCATCCAAAGCGTACCCGCGCTGATGCGCTGTACCATGCCCTTGACCGTGCGGCAGTACCTGGGCCTGTTTCTGCTGGCCAAGTGGGGCGCCACCTTTGCGCTGGGCGCCGGCGTGATGCTGGCCGCCCTGTGGGCGCGGCGGGCCGTCGCCGGCTTTGCCGGGGCTTTGGCCCTGTTTGGCGCGCAATGGGGCATTCGGGCCCTTATTCCGGCCACGGCGCGGTTGAACGTGCTGAAATACGCCAACCTGGCCAGCCTGCTGCGCACCAACGAGCTGCTGGGCAATTACCGCAACTTATATTGGTTCGGCCGCCCCGTGCAGCTGCCGCTGGTGGAGTGTGTGGCCGCGGCGGTATTCTGCGCGGTGTTCTGCGGCGGTTTTTGCTGGCTGATGACCTTTGCCCAGCTGCCGGAGGCCCCGCAGGGTTTGCCGCTGCTGCGGCTGGTGCCGCGCCGGACAAAAAACAGCCGCGCCACCACCGTGTGGCGGGAGGAGCGTTTTAAGCTGTTGGCATTGGGGGGCGGCGGCGCGGCGCTGGTGCTGTTTGTACTGCTGCAATGCCACAGCGGTTTTGTACAGCGGCCTTATCTGACCGCCGACGACCTTTTGTACCGCGCCTATATGCAGCGCTTCGCCGGACCTTATACCGCCCAGACCCGTGCGGCGCTGGAGGAAGAGCAGCAGCGTTTTTTGCCCTTGCTGGAGGCCCAGGCGGCCATGGCTGCCGGCAAGATGAGCTTTGAGGAGTACAACGTTTTTCTTGCCTCCCACTATTCCCTCAACGCGGCGTTCGGGGTATTCGGGCGCATCGTAAACGGCAACCTGGCTTATTTACAGCAGCACCCCGGCGCACAGCTGGTGTATGAACCGGGCTATGAATACCTGTTTGGCCTGCACGATGAGGCGGATGACGAAACGGCCGCCCTGCTGGCCGGGTTGGTGTGCGCTGTGTGCTGCTGCGGGCTGTGCGCACTGGAGCACAAAAGCGGGATGCGCGCCCTGCTGGCGGCTACACCGCTGGGCAGGCGGGCAACCCTGCGCGCCAAACTGGCAGGTGGCGTACTGGCGGCCGCCTTGGCCGGGCTGGCCGCCTGTCTGCCGCGGTTCATCACCGCCCTGCACACCTATGGGCTGCCGGCGCCCGGAGCGCCTGCCTGTAGCCTGCAGGCTTTTGCCGGCGTGCCCCCTTGGGTGCCGCTGGCCGGGTTATTGCTGCTGTCCGTGTTGGCCCGGGTGATGGCCTGCCTGGCGGTGTGCACGGTGGCGCTGGCCTTCTCGCAAAAATTGGGCAGCGCCATGGGGGCCCTGTTCTGCGCCGGCGCTTTATTCTGCCTGCCTTTGCTGCTGGCCCTCTCCGGACTGAGCGGCATCCAGTGGTTCAGCTTCTATCCCCTATTCCATGCGCCCGCCCTGCTGGCCGGGGCCGGCGGCGGCGCGCTGTTGGTTCTTTACGGCGGCATGGCCGCGCTGCTCACTTGGGCGGCGGCGTATTATCTCTTGGACTGCGGAGAGCCTTCTTAAAACAAAAGGCATGCCATCCGAATGGACGGCATGCCTTTTGTTTTACGGGGATACGTAGCTGTAGGTTTCGGCTTCCTCGGTGGTGGATTCCGTATTCGTCTCCCGCTGGGTGTGGGTGGCGACGCTGTATCCGCCCTCCTGTCCGGGCAATTCCTCCGGCCCCGGCTCCAGCCCGGGCAGCGTCACCGCGCCAGCGCCGGGAATCCCCGCGCCGAAGCCGTTGCCGTCCCACCCCTCGCCATTTTCATGGGGCGGGGTGTCGTTCCAATTTTCCAGGTTGTAATCCTCGTGGTCGCCGTCGTCACGGGGCTGATCCGCCACGGGCTCGCTGTTGACAAATTGATTTCTTGGTATCATAAGCACACGCCTCCTTGGCCCATCCTATGCGGATGGCGCCGGCGCCGTGCATCAGGCGTCGAACTCGCCTTTCACCGAACGGTTGAACAGCGCCGTCAGCGCCTCGTCCGCGCCGGCGTTTTCATAGAGGATCCGGTACACCGTTTCGCTGATGGGCAGCTCCACGCCGTGGGTCCTGCCCAGCGTGACCAGCGCCTGGGCCGTGGGCACGCCCTCGGCCAGCTGGCCATAGGGCTCGCCTTTGATATAGCTTTCGCCAAACTGGCGGTTGTGGCTGTGGGGCGAGAACAGCGTCGCCTCATAGTCCCCCAGGTGGCACAGGCCGTAAGCCGACAATTCGTTGCCGCCCATGGCGCGGATCAGTCGGGCGACCTCCCGCGCGCCGCGGGCCATCAGGGCGCCTTTCAAGCTGGAAAGGCCCCGGCCGTCCAGCATGCCGGCGGCGATCCCGATGACGTTTTTCGCCGCCGCGCCGATCTCAGTGCCCACAAGGTCCCGTCCTTTATAAAGGCGGATCAGCTCGCTGCTGAACTGCTCCACCACCCGGTCCACCACCGCCGGGTCGGCTGCGTCCACCACCATGCAGTTGGGGATGCCCTTGGTAAAGTCCTCCACATGGCCCGGCCCCACCCAGACGGCGGTGTGCACAGGCTGCGTCAGCTCTTCGGCCAACACCTGGGTCAGGCGTTGGCCCGTGCCGCACTCCAGCCCCTTCATGCATAAGATGAAGGTTTTGCCCGCGATGGACCTTGTGTCCAGCTCCCGCGCCAAACTGCGCAGCTGCTGGGCGCTGATGGAGATGACCACCGTATCCGCAAAGGACAGCGCCTTGTCCAAATCGTCCGTGAGGCGCACGCTTGACGGCAGCGCGACATAGCGGTTGGTGCCTGCGGCGCGCAGCGTCTCCAGCCCTTTGGAGCCCGGCCGCCCCCACAGCGTTACTTCGCGCTGCTGGCCGTGATACCAGCTGAGGAACGAGCCCCAGCGGCCACAACCCAATACGGTGATGCGCAAATCCCATCTTCCTCTCGTTTTATGCTTTGTTCGCCAGCAGCCACGCTTCCAGCCCCGGCACGTCCGGCGCCAGATAAAGCGGGGCGAAGGCCTCCAGTTCACCGGCGGCCGCATAGCCGTACCGCGCCCCCAGGGCGTTTATCCCGCAGGCCGCGGCGCCCTGCATGTCGTTGTCGCGGTCGCCCACCATCACCGCGCGCCGGCCCTGCACGCAGGGCTGGGCCAGCACGTGGCGGATGACCGCCTCTTTGGTGTCCAGGCTGGCGTCCAGGCTGGCGCCGCCCAGATAATCGAAGGCTTCCAGCAGGCCGTAACCGCGCAGCACCCGCTCGGCCACCGGGCGCGCCTTGCTGGTGGCCACACACAGGACATAGCCGGCCGCCCGCAGGCGGGCCAACATCTCGGGTACGCCCGCGTACACGTGACAGCCATCCTGCCCGTGAACGGCATAGTAAGCGCGGTAAATGTCCACGGCCTTTTCCACCTCTTCCGGCGCCAGCAGCCCGGCAAAGCTGTCCCGCAGCGGCGGGCCCAGATAGCGTTTCAGCTGGGCATCGTCCGGCGCGAGGCCGAACTGCCGGAACGCATGACGGAAAGAGGCCAGGATCCCCGGCGCCGTGTGCACCAGCGTGCCGTCCAGATCGAACAAAACCGCATCATACCCCATGGCGCGCATCTCAGCTCAGCACCATGCTGTCGGTGACGGTCTCTCCGCCGCCGGCCTCTTCGAACTTGGCCAGCAGGTCCGCCACGTGCAGACGCTGTTTTTCCTCACCGCGCACATCGTAGATGACGCGCCCCTCGTTCATCATGATCAGACGATTGCCATACTTGATGGCATCCTTCATATTATGGGTGATCATCATGGTGGTCAAACCCTGGCTGCACACGATGCGGTCGGACAGTTCCAGCACCTTGGCCGCCGTTTTGGGGTCCAGGGCAGCGGTGTGTTCGTCCAACAGCAGCAATTTGGGCTTTTTTAAAGTGGCCATCAGCAGCGTCACCGCCTGGCGCTGCCCGCCGGACAGCAGGCCCACCTTGCTGGTGAGGCGCGTCTCCAACCCCAGGTCCAGGTTTTTCAAAAGGCCCACATATTCCTCCCGCTCGGCCGCGGTGATGCCCCAGCGCAAGCCACGGCGCTGGCCGCGGCGGGCAGCCATGGCCAGGTTTTCATCGATGCCCATGTTGGCGGCCGTGCCCGTCATGGGGTCCTGGAACACACGGCCCAGGAAAGCCGCCCGCTTATATTCGGGCAGGGCGGTCACATCCTTGCCGTCAATGAGGATGCGGCCCTCGTCCACCGGCCACACGCCCGCGATGGCGTTCAGCATGGTGGATTTGCCCGCGCCGTTGCCGCCGATGACGGTGACGAAATCCCCCTCTTCCAGCGTCAGGGTGATATCGTCCAGAGCGACGCGCTCATTGATGGTGCCCGCGTTGAAGGTCTTGCTGATATGTTCCACTTGCAGCATGATTCAGGCCCCCTTTCCCACTTTGGCGGCCGCTTTCTTTTTGGGGCGCCGCCTGCTTTGCAGGTAAGGCACCGCCAGCGCCACAGCCACGAACAGGGCGCTGAACAGCTTCAGGTCCTGGGTGCTGAGGCCCAGCCACAGGACGACCGCGATCACGATATAGTAGATGATGGCGCCGGCCACCACGCAGGCCAGGCGCACGGCAAAGTTGAAATACTTGCCGAAGATGGCTTCGCCCAGCACCTCGCCGATGATGACGCTGGCCAGGCCGATGACGATGGCACCCCGGCCCATGTTCACGTCCGCGTTGCCCTGGTACTGCGCATACAGCGCACCCGCCAGGCCGACCAGGCCGTTGGAGATCATCAGGCCCAGCAGCTTCATCCGGTTGGTGTTGATGCCCTGTGCCCGGGACATGTTGGGGTTGGTGCCCGTGGCGCGCACGGCGCTGCCGACCTCCGTACCGAACAGCCAGTACAAAAAGGCGATGACCACAGCCACGAACACGGCACCCAGCAGGATGGACTTGGCCACATAGCGCAGGCTGCCCAGCCGCGGGTACTTGTCCACCCCCACGGACACGTTGGACTTATTGCCCAGGATGCGGATATTGATGGAGTAAAGGGCCAGCTGTGTTAAAATACCGGACAGCACGGCCGGAATGCCGAAGGTGGTGTGCAGAAAGCCGGTGATGGCGCCGGTAAGCATGCCCGCGATGACCGCCAGCACCAGGGCCAGCCACGGGCTGAGCCCCGCCACCATGGCCACAGCCGCCACGGCGCCGCCCGTGGCCAGACTGCCGTCCACGGTGAGGTCCGCATAATCCAGCACTTTCAAGGAGATCAACACCCCAAGCCACAGGAGGCCGTAAATAAGGCCCTGGGCCACCGAACCGGGCAGCGCACTGAGCAGGGAGCCAATGTTCATGATGATCTGATCCTCCACATCTGTAAAACTTTTGCGAGAGATGCCGTAAGATGGAAAAGCACCGGCAAGGCAGCATGCACCTTGCCGGTGTTCCTTTTCAGTTTATCAGTCCAGCACGGAAGTGTCAATACCCAGTTCCTCAGCCACCGCCTCGTTCAGCACGAGCTGAAGCTGGTCGGTGCTCATCACGCTGATGGGCATGGCGGCAGGGTCGGCGCCGCCCACGAGGATCTCGTACGCCTGTTCGCCGGCGGCGCAGCCGATGCTGTAATAATCCACGCCATAGCTGGCCAGGCCGCCGTTCTCCACCATGCCGCCCTCGCCGCAGATAACGGGCTTGCCAGCGGGCACAGTGACGCTGCGCACCAATTCCATGTTGGTGGCGACCTGATTGTCGGTGGGCTCGTAGAAAGCGTCCACCTCGCCGGCGGCCTGGGTGAACACGGCGCTCATCTCGCTGGATTCGGCGAAGGTGTAGCGCTTTACCTCATAGCCGGCTTCGGTGAGGGCTGCCTCGGCCTCGTCGGCCTGGATCTGGCTGTTTTCCTCGCCGGAGCAATAGACGATGCCGATCACCTTGGCCTCAGGCGCAAGCTTCTGCAGCAGAGTGATCTGGTTGGTGACAGGATTGTAGTCGGACGATCCGGTGACGTTGGCGCCGGGGGCGTCGTCGCTGTCCACCAGGCCGGACGCGGCATAGCCGGTGACGGATGTGCCCACCACGGGAATGGTGGAGGTGGCCTCCTTGGCGGCTTTCACCGCGGGCGTGGCATTGGCCATGATCAGATCCACGCCGTCGGCCACGAATTTCGTCACGATGGTGGCGCAGTTCACGGCCTCGCCCTGGGCGTTCTGCTCAGCGAACACCACTTTGCCGCCCAGTTTCTCCGTCAGCGTGTCCTTAAAACCCTGGGTGGCCGCGTCGAGGGCGTCGTGCTCCATCAGCTGGCAGATGCCGATGGTATAGCTCTGTTCCCCATCCGCAGGCGCGGACGCGGGCGCCGCCGTGGAAGCGGGCGCGGAAGAACCGCCGCCGGAACAGGCGGCCAGGCCGCACGCCATCACGGCGGCCAATAACAATGCTGCAACTTTTTTCATGGGTTTTCCTCCAATTCACAATCAATAAAACAATCAGATTCTTTAATGTTTTATTGCGTTAAAGTATATCACAAACCCCATTTTCTGTATAGTGACGGAGGACACCAAATTCCCCGCCTTTTCGCAAAACATTTTTGTGCTTTTATACAAAAGGTTTCAAATTTATAAAAATACCAGATTTCTGTGAAAAAAATCGGGAAGTTTTTTCATTTTTCTCCCTTTTCCGCCCTTCTATGCTATACTGAAAACGAATGAGAACGGGAGAGACCTCCAAGCTCGAACCATCGGGCACGAAACCTTCGGAGATGGCCTATCTGCTGCGGCCGCGGCGCCTGGGGGCGCGCGGGGCCGGGGTGTTGTGCGCCCTGGCGCTGGTATTGGCAGCGGCCGCCAGCTGGGCTTCCCCGCCGCCCGTGCGGGAGACGCTGGCCAGCGTCTCTTATACCGGCCGCCTGGACCTGCCCGGCGGCCCTCTGCCTGCACGCGTGATGCTGCCTGCAGAGACGCTATACCAGTGGCCGGAACTGCCCAACGGCTGCGAGGCCACCACCCTGGCCATGCTGCTGCGCGGCTACGGCTTCGCGGCGGACAAGCTGGAACTCGCTTACACCTATATTCCCCGGGAGGATTTCAGTTACGAGGAGGACGCCGCCTTCGGCCCGGACCCGGAGCAGGCCTATGCCGGCGACCCGGCCGCCTTTGGCTTTTACTGTTTTTCCGGCGCGCTGAAAGAGGGCGCGGACGCCTATTTGGAAAGCGTCGGTTCCGCCCTGCGGGCCGTGGACCTGACCGGTTGCAGCGTGCCCGAGCTGCGGGCCGCACTGGCCCAGGGCCATCCCCTGGCCGTGTGGGCGTCCATTGGCCTGGAGGCGCTGAAAGAGAGCAGTTTCACCTGGGCCCTGGACGACGGTACGCTGTACCGGCCTTATTCCAACCTGCACTGTATGCTGCTGTACGGTTATGATAAGGATTCTTACTATCTGCTTGATCCCTTATACGGCCCGCAGCAGGTGCCTCGGCTGCTGTTCGAGGTGCGCTGGCAGGACATGGGCAGCCGCGCCCTGGCGCTGAGCGAAGGCGTGATCGTGGCGCCCTTCCGCATACCGCCGGAGCCCGGCCAGCCCGAAGACCCGGCCGCGCGCCTGCGCCTGCCCGGCGCCGATACCCCCGTCTGAAACAAAAGAGGCATCCGGCCGGATGCCTCTTTATTGATTGCTTTGCAGGAAAGGATCGATCCTGACGGCTGAGGCGGGTAACGGCTCCTATGGCCGAAAAAATAGCCTTGCGGCTATTTTTTCGGCCGCGGGCCGCAGGGCGGAGGGGGCGCCGGGCGCCGGGCGGTCGGCCGCCACCTGGATGATTTCATCCCCGTCCACATACACCACGATATTGCCCATCTCATCCGTGCGGCACACCTGGGCGCCCACCGCCTTAAAGGTGCGCAAAGGCGCCGCGTGGGGATGGCCGTAATCGTTTTGATCCCCGCAGCTGACCACCACGAGATCCGGCCGCACTTTTTTGAGGAACGCCTCCCCATTGGAGGTGGACGAGCCGTGATGCCCGGCGGCGAATACGTCGGCCCGCAGCTTGGCCCGGGCCGCCAGGGCCGCCTGCTCGACCGGTTCCTCTGCGTCGCCGGTAAACAGGCAGCGCAGATGCGGCGCGTCAAAGCGCATCACGGGGCAGATGTTGTTGGCATTGTCGCTTTCAATACCGTCCAGCAGTACGGTCAGCGTCCCACGGCCCAGCAGATAGGTTTCCCCTTGCCGCATGGTGTGCCGAGGCACGCCCTGGGCCTCGGCCTCCGCCAAAAAGCTGTCCAGCGTGGCGCGGTATTCCAGCGGCGCTTTGTCAAAATCGGGCAGCAGCACCTGTTTGACCGGGAACTGCCGCAGGATATACCGCATCCCGCCCAAATGGTCGGTATGGGTGTGGGTCAGGATCAGATAGTCCAGTTCTTCGACCGCTTCCGCGCGCAGATAATCGGCCACTGCGTCCTGTGTCTCCCGCCCGCCCGCGTCCAGCAGGGCAAAATGGCCGTCCTGTTCCAGCAGGGCCGCATCCGCCTGGCCCACGTCCAAAAAATGGACGCGGGTGGCCGCGCCCTCGGCCTCGGCGGGCACACGCACCGTGCGCCCCACCCCCAGGCGGGCGTAAAGCTGCTTCCAGGTAGGGGTGGGCCAGCCGCGCCGCTCGCCCACGGTAATGAGCAGGGACGCGGCCAGCAGAAGGGCCGCCAGGCCGGCGCCCAGACGCTTCAGCGCCCGCGCCGCTTTGCCTTTGAATTTTTGGGCCGCTTGCCTGCGTTTCCACTTCGACATGGGGCTGCTCCTTTGCCTTTCCGGGGGGGGGGATCTTTGGGCGGCTGGTGCAGGCGGATCTCCTTGTTGCCGCCCGGTCTCGTCGGGGGCGTGGGGCTGGTTGGGGCGCAAGTGGACGTCCTTTTGCTTTTTTGCCGAGAGGGTCCCGGCGGCGGGGGGCTTGCGGGACCAGCAGGGGGATCAGGTCCTCCCGGTGGGTCATATGCAGGGCCTTGCGCACCCGCGCCGCGTTCTTGGATTCATAATACTGCAGCAGGGCCCGCTGCATGGCCTTCTCTTCCCTGTCCTTGGCTACGTAGACCGGTTTTAAGGTGTACGGGTCCAGCCCGGTGTAAAACATACAGGTGGACACAGTGCCCGGCGTGGGGTAAAAATCCTGCACCTGTTCGGGCCGCATCTTGTGCCTGTACAAATATTCCGCCAGCACCACCGCGTCCTTCAGGGTGCTGCCGGGATGGCTGCTCATCAAATAAGGCACCAGGTACTGCTGTTTGCCCGCCTGTTTGGTCAGGGCATAAAACCGTTTTTCAAATTTGTTGAACACTTCCACCGGCGGCTTGCCCATATACCGCAGGGTGTTCGGGGCACAGTGCTCAGGCGCCACTTTCAGCTGGCCGCTGACATGATGCTGCACCAGTTCTTTGAAAAACGTCTCGTCCTTGTCTAAAATCAGGTAGTCATAGCGGATGCCGCTGCGGATGAACACCTTCTTCACCCCCGGCAGCGCCCGCACCCGGCGCAGGATGGAGAGGTAATCGCTGTGGTCCACGATCAGGTTTTTGCAGGGGGTGGGCGCCAGGCAGTGTTTGCCGCCGCCGCACACGCCCTCCTTCATCTGCTGGGCGCAGCTGGGCAGGCGGAAGTTGGCCGTGGGGCCGCCCACGTCGTGGATATAGCCCTTAAAACCCGGCTGCTGCGTCAGCACTTTGGCCTCGGCCACCACGCTGTCGGCGCTGCGGCTGGTGACGCGCCGGCCCTGGTGCATGGTGATGGCGCAAAAGTTGCAGCCGCCGAAGCAGCCCCGGTTGTGGGCGATGGAAAACTCCACCTCCCGGATGGCGGGCACGCCGCCCAGCGCGTCGTAGGAGGGGTGCACCCGACGGGTGAAGGGCAGCGCGTACATCGCGTCCAGCTCCCGGCGCGTCAGGGGCGCGGCGGGAATGTTCTGCACCAGGTAGCGCTCGGTCTGTTTTTGCACCACGGGCCTGGCACTGGCCGGGTCCTGGTTGTCCATCTGGATGCGGCACGCCCTGGCGTAGGCCGCCTTGTCCTCCTTCACCTTCTGGTAGGACGCGCACTCCACATATGCCGGGGGCAGCTGGGCAAAATCCGCCAGCCAGCAGGTGCCCGGCACGTCGCGGATGGCGGCCACGTCCTCGCCCGCGGCCAGGCGCTGCGCGATGGCGACCGTCTGATGTTCCCCCATGCCGAAGCTGATGAGGTCCGCCCCGGAATCCTCGGCCACGCTGGGCAGCACGCTGTCCGTCCAATAGTCATAATGGGCAAAGCGCCGCAGCGACGCCTCCAGGCCGCCCAGAATGACGGGCAGGTCCGGATACGCCTGTTTTGCCAGGCGGGTGTACACGGTGGCACAGCGGTCCGGCCGTTTGCCGGGCACGCCGCCCGGCGTGTATTCGTCCCGGGTGCGGCGGATTTTGGCCACCGTGTAATGGGCCACCATGCTGTCTACATTGCCGCCGCCGATGAAAAAGCCATAGCGGGGGCGGCCGTACTCCTTCATGCTGTCCGGGGTAGTGTAATCCGGCTGGCTGATGATGCCCACCCGATAGCCGGCCGCCTCCAATACGCGGGAGATGATGGCCGCGCCGAAGCTGGGATGGTCGATATAGGCGTCGCCCGTCACCAGCACAAAATCCACGTCTTGCCAGCCGCGGGCCAGCATGTCCGCCCGGCACAGGGGCAAAAATTCGTTGTTCATGGCAATCCTTTCAGAAAAAGGCAGACGGCGCCCGTCTGCCTTTCGTTATTTTTATGGATTGGGGTCCCGGTCGGATTCCTGCCGCATGGTCATCTCGATCCACTGGGTGCGGTCGATCAGCACCTGGCGGGGCTTCGAGCCCTCGTAGGGGCCCACGATGTGCTGCTGCTCCATCTCGTCGATGATGCGCGCCGCGCGGGCATAGCCCAGCTTGCAGCGGCGCTGCAGCAGGCTGGTGGAGGCCAGCCCCGCGTCGATCACCACCTCCACGGCCGAGCTGAACATGGGGTCGCGGGAATCGTCCTCGTCGCCGCCGGAGGCGCCGCCCTTGTCGGAGGCGGCCCGCTTCTCCATCTCAGCGATCATCTCCTCGTTGTAATCCGCGGTGGCGTGCTTCTTGATAAAGTCGATGACCGAGCGGATCTCCGCCGAGCGCACGAAGGTGCCCTGTACGCGCACGGGCTTGTTCACGCCCACGGGCATGTACAGCATATCGCCGTTGCCCAGCAGCTTTTCGGCGCCGCCGGTGTCCAGGATGGTGCGGGTGTCCACCTGGCTCATCACGGTGAGGCCGATGAGGGAGGGGATGTTGGCCTTGATCAGGCCGGTGATCACGTCCACCGAGGGGCGCTGGGTCGCCACGATGAGGTGCATACCGGCCGCGCGCGCCTTCTGGGCAATGCGGCAGATGTAATCCTCCACCTCTTTGCCGGAGACCATCATCAGGTCGGCCAATTCATCGATGACGATGACGATATAGGGCATGGGCTCCAGCGAGGGGTCCTCCGCGGCCAGGGCGTTGTACTCCTCAATGTTGGGCACGCTGTTCTCGGCCAGCAGGTGGTAGCGCTTCTCCATCTCGGCCACGGCGCTGCCCAGAGCGCCGGCCGCCTTGCGCGGCTCGGTGACGACGGGCATTAGCAGATGGGGAATGCCGTTGTACTGGGCGAACTCCACCATCTTCGGGTCGATGAGGATCATGCGCAGCCGCTGGGGCGAACAGCGGTAGAGAAAGCTCATGATGATGGAATTGGTGCACACGGATTTGCCGCTGCCCGTGGTGCCGGCGATCAGCAGATGGGGCATTTTAGCCAGATCACCGATGACGCTGTTACCGGCAATATCCTTGCCCACGGCAAAGGTGAGGGGCTTTTTGCTGGTGGAAAACTCCTGCGATTCCAAAAGGCTGCGCAGGGTGACCATGGTGCGGTTTTTGTTGGGGATCTCGATGCCCACGGCCGCCTTGCCGGGGATGGGCGCCTCGATGCGCACGCCGCCGGTGGCCAGGTTCAGGGCAATATCGTCCGAAAGGCCGGTGATACGGCTGATCTTGACGCCGGCCTGGGGCTGCAGCTCGTACCGGGTGACGGCCGGGCCGCGGCTGATGTCCTGCAGGCGGGTGCGCACGCCGAAACTCTCCAGCGTTTTAACCAGCAAATCCGCGTTGTGCGTCAGTTCCTCTTCGATGTGCTGTTCGTCCACCGGCTTGGCCTTCTGGAACAGGCTCAGCGGCGGATAGGCGTAGCCGTCCTCGGGCGCGGTTTCCGCCGGCGCGGGGGCGGGCTGGGGGGGCTTGTCCGCCGTGCCCACGGCGCGCTTGACAAGGTCGGCCAATTCCATCTGCCGGCTTTGCTGAACGGCGGGCGCGGGGGCCGGCGCCCCTGGCACGGGGGCGTCGGGCACAAAGGGCGCGTCGTCCCGGGGCGGCAGCTGCACCTCTGCCTGGGGGCCGGCCTCCAGGCTCTCGTGCCGGCGCGGCGGGAACATACCGAACGTGCCCCCCGGGCCGATCTCCGGCTTTTCTTCCTCGGGCAATACGGCGGACTTGGCCCGCTCGTCCTCGCCCAAATCGATGTCGATGGCGGCGCGGCGCTTGCCGGCCAGGGCGGCGTTGTAAGCCGCCCGGTCCAGCCCGGGCGCCTCTTCCCCGGGCGCGGCCAGGCGGCGGGCCTCTTCGGCCTCCCCGGCGGCGGCGCGGCGCTCGGCCGCGCGCTGGCGGTATTCGTCATGCTTCTGCTTGGCGCCCAAGGCCTTGCCGGAGAGGAAGTAGTAAATGTCCTCCGGCGTGGTGTTGGGGAGGATCATCAGCACGATGAGCGCCAGCACGATCAAAATAATGTTGGCGCCCGGCCGGCCGGCCAGGGCCAGAAGGCTCCAGCCGAACAGGGCGCCCAAAGCGCCGCCGGACAGGGGCCAGGCCGCTGTTGCCGCCGTGTGGTGCAGGGCGATCATGCCGTCCTGGAAGGACAGGCCCGTCATGTCCGTGTGGGAGAACACCAGGAACAGCCCGCACAGCAGCGCCATGCCCAGCAGCAGCTTGCCGGCCTCTTTTTTCACCGGCAGGCCGATGGCCACGCGCACGGCCAGATAAGCCAAAGCCGGCGCCAGCAGATAGGCGCTGACGCCGAACACGCCGAACAGCAGGTTGGCCCGGGCCCACGCCCAGCCGGAAGCGCCCTGCACATAAGTAAGAAAGGCGATCAGAACCGCCGCGCCGAAGAGGACGATGCTCCACTGGGCCGCCAGTTCCGGCTTGGGCTTTCTGCGCCCCCGGCGCGCGGTGGTTTTTCGTTTGGTCTGTTTGCTTGCCATGGTCGTTCGATACCCCTCATTATGTACGGCCGCGCCCAGAGCACGGCCAAAAATAAACAGAAAAATCCGTATATATTGTACCACCAAACACGGCCTTGCACAACCTCTATTTTTCCTTTGCCGCAGGGGGCGTTTTCTTCTTTTGGGTTCCGGCAGCGCGGGTACGGCGGTGCTCGATGGCGTCGTACAGATAGCCCAGCGCGTCGCCCAAAGTGCCCATCTGGTCAATGAGGCCCTCGCGCACGGCCGTCTCACCGTCCAGCACCGTGCCCACGTCCAACACCATTTCCTCGGTGTTCATCATCAGCTGGGTAAAGCGCTCGGCCGTAATGCCCGAATGGCGGGTGATGAAGCCGGTGATGCGCTGCTGCATCTGCTCGAAATAGCGCATGGTCTGGGGCACGCCCAGCACAAGGCCCGAATGGCGCACCGGGTGCACCGTCATGGTGGCGGTGGGCACGATAAAACTGCGCTGCGCCGCCACGGCCAGCGGGATGCCGATGGAATGGCCCCCGCCCAGCACCAGCGTGGCGCTGGGCTTCGTCACACCGGCGATCAGTTCGGCCAGCGCCAGGCCTGCCTCCACGTCGCCGCCCACAGTGTTCAGGATCACCAGCAGGCCCTCGATCTCCGGGTCCTCCTCGATGGAGACGATCTGGGGGATGACATGTTCATACTTGGTCGTTTTCTGATTCTGCGGCGCCGTGGAGTGGCCCTCGATCTGGCCGATCACCGTCAGGCAATGGATGGCGTGCTTGCCCTTGGTGCGCAGTACGCTGCCGGTCTCCAGCATGTAATCCTTTTCCAGTTGCTGGCGCTGGGTCTCTTCTTCAGTGGGCTGTGCCGCTTTGGTGCGTTTATCCTGTCCTTTTTCCATGGGATCGCTCCTTTTCCAGTTACTGTTCCTCCTTATCCTTTCCTTACACTTGCAGTTTATACTCTTGCACAAACAGGTCGTTTGCAGTAGAATATAGTATTATCAGTGGTATTAAAGGAGACCCTATGGATTCCTATCTCAACGTGATCGGCATCGCGGCGATGATGTTCCCCTTTCTGGCCGTGCTCATCACCCTGCCTTACATGCTGTTCCAATATAAAAAATTCGGCGCCATCCCCCTGCTGCGCACGGCGGTGGTGTATTCCTTTGTGCTGTATTGCATGACGGCCTATTTCCTGGCCGTACTGCCCCTGCCCGACCCTCAGTCCGTGGCCGCCATGACCAGCCCCACCATGAACCTGGTGCCCGGGGCCAGCCTGTGGGAGTTCCTGGAAAAATATCCCCAGGATTTTTCCACCTTCAACGCTTATGTCGCCGTTTTAAAGTCCGACGCATTCCGCGAGATGTTCTTCAACGTGTGTATGTTTTTTCCCCTTGGCGTCTACCTGCGCTATTACTTCCGCCGCAAAGCGTGGCAGGCCACGCTGATCGGCTTTTTGTGTAGCCTGTTTTTGGAACTGACCCAGCTGTCCGCTTTGTATGGGCTTTATGCGCGCCCCTACCGTCTGTTCGATGTAAACGACCTGATCAACAACACCCTGGGCGCCCTGCTGGGCTGGGCGCTGGCGCCGCTCATCTGTTTTTTCCTGCCCAGCCGGGAGGAACTGGACCGCCGCGCTTACCAAAAAGGACAAAAGGTGCCCTTTTTGCGCCGGGTTCTGGCGTTGGCGCTGGACTGGCTGTTCCTCTATGTGCTGTACCTGGCCGGCGAGGCGGTGGGCGTGCGCCTGTTCCCCGCCCTGCGCCAGATACAGTGGGCCAAAGCCCTGATCTACGCCGTGGGGGTATTCGGCTATTTCGTGCTGCTGCAATGGCTGTGCCGGGGCCGCACGCCGGGCAAGGCGTTCCTGCATCTGCGCCTGGTGGACGATCAGGGCCGCAGGCCGCGTCTGTGGCAGTATCTGGTGCGCTATACCCTGCTGTACGGCGTCCTTCTGCCCATGCCCTGGTACGCGGCTTACGCCATCGATATCGCCGTCACCCTGGGCGGCACGGTGCCCATGGCCGGCGGCCTGGCGGTGGGCGCGCTGTGCGCGGTGGTGATCTGCGCGTTTTTCGCAGGCACCTTGTCCAAGCTGCTGGGCAGTGAGCACGAATACCTCTACGGGCGTATCAGCCGCACCCACAATGTGAGCACGCTGCGCGTACCTGTGGCCCCTGCGGCGCCCGAGGACCCGGCCGGGCCGGGAGATGGCGCCGGGCTCGCCGGAGATCTGGAAACAAATGGAACGCCATCGTAACAGGTGGCGTTTTTATTTGATAAATTATTGACAATGTGGCCAAAAACCTCTATAGTATAAGTAACTATTTATTGCTTTGCAATAAAAACTTATCAGAATGGCTGGGAGCTGGGAACGGCCCCCATGGCCGAGAAATAGCCGGCGGCTGTTTCTATAGAGGAACGAACACGCAGAGAGGAGCTGTTCATTCATGGGAAAGACGATCGCCCAGAAAATCATCGACGCGCATTTGGTGGAGGGCGTGCCCGCGCCCGGAAACGAGGTGGGGCTGCACATCGACCAGACCCTGACACAAGACGCCACGGGCACCATGGCGTACCTGGAATATGAGGCCATGGGCATTCCCCGCGTAAAAACGGAATTGAGCGTAGCCTACGTGGACCACAACACACTGCAAAACGGCTTTATGAATGCGGACGATCACCGTTTCATCCGCACCATTGCCAAGAAGATCGGCGTGCGCTACTCGCGGCCCGGCAACGGCATCTGCCATCAGGTGCACCTGGAGCGTTTCGCCAAACCCGGCAAGACGCTGATCGGCTCGGACAGCCACACCCCCACCGCCGGCGGCATCGGCAGTTTGGCCATCGGCGCGGGCGGCCTGGACGTGGCCGTGGCCATGGGCGGCGGCGCCTATTATATCCCTTATCCCAAGTTTACGCTGGTAAAGCTGACCGGCGCCCTGCGCCCCATGGTGAGCGCCAAGGACGTGATCCTGGAAGTGCTGCGCGTGATGACTGTGAAGGGCGGCGTGGGCAAGATCATCGAGTACGGCGGGGACGGCGTGAAAAACCTGAGCGTGCCCCAGCGCGCCACCATCACCAACATGGGCGCGGAGCTGGGGGCCACCACCTCCATCTTCCCCTCCGACGAAGTGACTTACGCGTTTTTGAACGCCCAGGGCCGCGCGTCCGACTGGGCGGAGCTGCTGCCCGACGCGGACGCGGTGTACGACGAGGTGATCGAGATCGACCTGTCGGCCCTGTCTCCCCTGGCCGCCTGCCCCCACAGCCCGGACAATGTGCAGCCCGTGCGCAGCTTGGCCATGACGAAGGTGGACCAGGTCTGCATCGGCAGCTGCACCAACTCCAGCTACACCGACCTGATGACCGTGGCCGCCATGCTGAAGGGCCGCACCGTCAGCCCGGACGTGAGCCTTTCCATCGCGCCCGGCAGCCGCCAGGTGCTGAGCATGCTGAGCCAGAACGGCGCTTTGGCCGACCTGTTGAATGCCGGAGCCCGCATTTTGGAGAGCGCCTGCGGCCCCTGCATCGGCATGGGGCAAAGCCCCAATTCCGGCGGCGTGTCGCTGCGCACGTTCAACCGCAACTTCGAAGGCCGCAGCGGCACCCGCGACGCGGGCGTATATCTGGTAAGCCCGGAGACGGCCGCCGCCAGCTGCCTGACCGGTTTTATCACCGATCCCACCGCCCTGCCGCCGGTGGAGGGCATCGCCGTGCCGGACCGCTTCCCCATCAACGATAATATGGTGGACCTGCCCGTCGACGAGAGCGAGGCCGCCGCGGTGGAAGTGCTGCGCGGGCCCAACATCAAGCCCCTGCCCCAGGCTGTCCCCCTAACGGACGAGATGAGCCTGCCCTGTCTGTTGAAGGTGGGGGACAACATCACCACCGACCACATCATGCCCGCGGGCAGCAAAATTTTGCCCTACCGCAGCAATATCCCCCACTTGGCCAATTTCTGCTTCGAGGTGTGCGACCCCGAGTTCCCCGCCCGCGCTCTGGCCGCCAAAGGCGGCTTCATTGTGGGCGGCGCCAACTACGGCCAGGGGTCTTCCCGCGAGCACGCAGCGCTGGTGCCCTTGTACCTGGGCATCCGGGCCGTCATCGCCAAAAGCTTTGCCCGTATCCATAAGGCGAACCTGGTGAACGCCGGCATCCTGCCGCTGGAATTTGAAAAAGCGGAGGATTATGAGAAGATCGATCTGGGGCACGAATTGACGCTGACCGGCGTGTTGAGCGGCCTTTCCAGCGGTTACGTGATGCTGACGGACCGCACGGCGGGCCAGGTGATCCCCCTGTTGTGCCAGATCAGCCCCCGTCAGGCCGATGTGATCCGCGCGGGCGGGCTGCTGAATTATACCCGGGAGCACGCCGGCCGTTGACGGCCGCCCGGCAATGAATGCCGTGCCATTTTGTACAGAGAGGATGGACCCTATGGAAACCATTGAACAGGCAAAAGTAAAATTCGGTGCGCTGATCGAGGCGCAGAAAGAGCGCGTGGCCGCCATGCGCAGCCAGGGCGATTTCATCGATTACGCCGCGCTGCCGCAGATCGTCATCGGCGTGTGCGGCGGCGACGGCATCGGCCCCACCATCACCCATGAGGCCGAGCGCGTGCTGCGCTTTCTTCTGCGGGACGAGGTCGCCGGCGGCAAGGTGGCCTTCAAGGAGATCGACGGTTTGACCATCGAGAACCGCGCCGCCTGCATGAAGGCGATCCCCGACGACGTGATGGAGGAGCTGAAGGCCTGCCACGTGATCCTGAAAGGGCCCACCACCACCCCCCGCACCGGCGATGAATGGCCCAATATTGAGAGCGCCAACGTGGCCATGCGCAAGGCGCTGGACCTGTTTGCCAACGTGCGCCCGGTAAAAGTGCCCGAACAGGGCATCGACTGGACCTTCTTCCGTGAGAACACCGAGGGCGCCTACACGTTGGGCAGCTGCGGCTTTGAGACGGAGGACGGCATCTCCATCGATTTCACCGTCACCACCACCCTGGGCACCCAGCGCATTGCCGAGCTGGCCTATGACTATGCCCACAGAAACCACAAAAGCCGCGTGTCCATCGTGACCAAGGCCAATATCGTGAAGGCCACGGACGGTAAATTCCTGCGCCTGTGCCAGGAGGTGGGCCAAAAATATCCGGATATCACCACCGACGACTGGTACATCGATATCATGACGGCCAAGCTGGTGGACGAAAAGCGCCGCCGCGATTTCCAGGTGTTCGTGCTGCCCAACCTGTACGGCGACATCATCACCGACGAGGCGGCCGAGTTCCAGGGCGGCGTGGGCACGGCCGGCAGCGGCAACATCGGCAAGCGGTACGCCATGTTCGAGGCCATCCACGGTTCGGCCCCGCGCATGGTGAAAGAGGGCCGCGCCCAGTATGCCGATCCCTGCAGCATGCTGCGCGCGTCCGTGATGCTGCTGAGCCACATCGGCTATCAGGACAAGGCCGATAAGCTGGAGGCCGCGCTGGACAAATGCATGTTCACGGAAAAAGCCATGGCCGTGACCGGCCGTGACACCGGCTGCACCTGCAGTGCCTTCGGCGACTATGTGATGCGCACCATCGAGGCGCTGTAAGGGCAAAAAGTTTGTCAGTAAAGATTGGTGAGGAAAATGTCTGCAACGCAAAATAAGGTGTCTCTGCCCGTGATCAAGCGGCTGCCCAAATACTACCGCTATATTTCCGACATGCAGAAAAACGGCATCGTGAAGGTGTCCTCGTCGGAATTGGCGAAGATGATGGGTACCACGGCTTCCCAGGTGCGCCAGGATTTCAACTGCTTCGGCGGCTTCGGCCAGCAAGGCATCGGCTACCACATCGATGTGCTGCTGGAGGAGATCTCCAAGCTGCTGTTCAGCGAAAAGAAGCTGGACACCATCCTGATCGGCACGGGCCGGCTGGGGCGCGCCATCTCCGGTTATCTGACGGCGGAGGCCCGCGGGTACCATCTGATGGCGGCCTTTGACAAAAGCCCGGAAGAGATCGGAAAAACGCTGTCTTGCGGCGTGACCGTCAGCGATATCAACGATTTGTCCGCCCTGTGCGGCCGGCATGTGCCCGACGTGGCCGTGCTGTGCGTGCCCCGTCAGAGCGCCAAAGAGCTGGCCCCCCTGCTGGTAGATATGGGCATCAAGGCGTTTTGGAACTTCAGCCATTACGACCTGTCGGTGGACTACGACGGCCTGACGGTGGAAAATGTCCATCTGGGCGACAGCCTGATGAGCCTGGGCTACCGCGTGCGCAACGAACAGCAGGAAAACGGTTGAGGGCGGGAAACGCAATGGCAAAATTATATTTCCGTTACGGGGCCATGAATTCGGGCAAAAGCACGGCCCTGATGCAGGTGGCCCACAATTATGAAGAGCGCGGCATGCGTGTGTTGATCCTGAAGCCGGCCGTCGACACCAAAGGCGGCGACAAGCTGGTGTCCCGTCTGGGGGTGGAGCGCACGGTGGACATCACCGTCACGCCCGGCCTGGACCCGCTGGAGCTGGTGCGCCGGGACATTGCCCGGCACGGCCCCTTAGCCTGCGTGCTGACGGACGAGAGCCAGTTTTTCTCCGCCTGGCAGGCGGAACAGCTGTTCATGGTGACGGTGGAACTGAATATCCCCGTCATCTGCTATGGCTTGCGGGCGGATTTTTCCTTGAAAGGCTTCCCCGGTTCGACCCGCCTGCTGGAGCTGGCCCACAACATCGAAGAAATGAAGACCATCTGCGCCTGCGGGCGCAAGGCTATGTTCAATGGCCGCAAAGTAAACGGCGAATTTGTGTTCGAAGGCGACCAAGTGGTGATCGACGACGGCGGCAGTGTGGAATATGAGGCATTATGCCCTCAGTGCTATTTTGAAGCGCGCCGCCGCGCGGCGGAGAAGGGCTCTAAATAAAATAAAAGATGCCCCGGTTTAGGCGCGCTGTCCTAAAGCCGGGGCATCTTTTTTTGTGTAGGGTTTTAGTGGCTCTCCGCCGGTTCCTGGTAATCCTCCAGATAAGATTCCTCCCCATTGTCCGGGTGATGGGCGCCGAAAGAGGGCACGAACCAAAACTTGCGGATGATAAAGATGAGGGCTATGGCAATGATGCCCAGCAGCGTCTCCACCGCAGAGGTGTGGTCCACCACCATCTGGCGGGAAATGCAAAACAGTAGCACCTCAATCGCGGAGCCTGGCGTCTGCTTGCCCAGCATCTTGATGAACTCGACGCCGATGA
>CAJMEU010000013.1 GCA_905212515.1 uncultured Oscillospiraceae bacterium
CCGGCCGCCCCCCCCCTCCCCCCCCGCCCGCCCCCCCGCCCCCCGGCGGGGGGGGGGGGGGGGGGCGCCCGCGCCCCCCCCCCCCCCGCCCCACCGCCCCCCGCGGCGGAGGCCTACGGCCCGCTGGTGCTGTACTACAAAGCCGACGACATGACCATCTCGCCCTTCCCCACGCCCGGCGGCGACGTGGACCCGAGCGGCCCGGGCGGCGGCCCGGCGGCGGGCAGCTTCAATGTGTTTTTGAGCCCCACCCAGGTGACGCTGAAGGTGGACGCCAGCCAGAAGGTGCAGGCCACCGTCACAAAGCCCGCGGGCTGGGGCGAGCCCACCTATACCTGGGCCTGGGCGGACGACGCCTACGCCGCGGTGGCCCAAAACGGCGCCGCGGCTACGGTGACGGGCAAAAAGCCCACCGGCGACGAGGCGAAAACGCTGTCCCTTACCGTGCGGGTGAGGGACGAGGAAGGACTCGTCCATGAAAAGACCGTCACCGCCACGGTGCGCGTGGTGGAGGAAAAGCCCGACGAGCCGACGGGCGAGTTTATTTTGGTGACAAAAAAGAACCAGTCGACCCCAGATTGGTCTTATGGTGATGATGATAACCGGGATGTCAATAAACAGACGCTTTATTGGAACGTCAACGATTTGCCCCAGGGCTTTTCGCTGCTGGGGCTGAAAAACCAGTACGGCGGGCAAATGCTGACGGGCACATGGTCCGTCAACAGCGATGCGGCACAGGCGTTTCAGGATGCCTGCAAAACGCCGGACAATAAAAATGCCTTTTATTGTTACCGGGGAAAGCCCGCAACGGGCGTCGTCACCTTTACATTTGCCAGCGACGGCGGTTCCATCGGCAGCGCGGACGCGCTGAAAGAGCTGAAAGGCCAGTGGGCCACGGTGACCATCGTGTTTTACGATGCAAGCAAAATCGAGACGGCCTTGGTTTTTTCCGAGACAAAGCAGACCACATTTACGGATAATTACACGGACGATATGGCTGTGGGCACAGAGGCGGCCTCCGCGCTGCTGACCCTGCGGGCCGCAGACCGTGAAACGCGGGCTGTCTTGGCGGAATTGCTGGGAACGGCTACAGTTACTTTGCGCACAGCCGACTACAGCGGTTGGCCTGCCGACCCTTTGCTGCAGCGGCCTGCCGCTTCGGTACTGCCCGTACCGGATACAATGGGCAGCTGTTCGGTGCAGATGACCATGCGCTATGCCCGCACCATGCGACCTGTGAGCACAACGAATCTCTCAGAGGTGTTTCAGCCGATCACGGCAGAGATCACTACTTCCACGGGCCTGACATTTACAACGAATTCTATCACTTTCACGGCACAAAAGAATGTGCCCGCCTTTACGAAAGATGTCAAGCTCTATTTTTCCGAGTACGAAATCACCGAGGAAACGGTGGATTACTTTGAGCGGAATCTCTACATGCCGGCCGAAACGGCAGTGGCATACTTCAATTTTGGAACAGGAACAAAAGCCCAAGAGGCAGCGGCCTACTACGCAGGCTATTCCGTCCGGCTGGCCAGCGACAGCTGGAGCGAAACAGCCGGTGAACCGCTGATCCAACAACCGGTGAAAGACGTCGTGCTGGGCCAGCCGCAGCAAAATGATAAAGGACAATGGCTGCTTACCGCCCGTTTCCCCCTTGTTTTGAACCGGGCGCCAACAGGAAAAAGCGAAAAGATCAAGTTTACGGCTTATGCCCTGGTGGAGCCGGATCAAAAATCCAATGAGATCACACTAACCCTGCAAATGCCCACCAGCGGCATTGTGCTGCGCCGCGGATGGGGCGATGCACAGGGAGAGATCGTCAACGGCAAAACAGTTTTGGTGGGCCGAAATACAAAAAACCTTTTGTTCACCGCCTATCCCGATGAGACAAGCAGCACGCCGCGCCAAGGGTATTGGCGTTCCACAATGGTTTGGCTTGTTTGGGACAATGGCGTTTCCGATAAAGAGACTACGGGAATAGGGATCTATCGAAATTCGCCCTATTATACAGATAAGCAAAACAGTGAAGGCGGCCGGGAAGCCGGCTGGGCCGGGGATACGGGGACGATCCGATACGGCGACTGGCCCTGGAGAGGATTCGAAGAGCTGGCCCGCGTGTATGTCAAGCTGGTGGATGTAGATGAGATAAAAACAGAATTACGCATCGACGACGCCACAGATGACAAGCAGCATAAAATCACGGTGCCCGCCGGTGTGAACGTGCCTCTGACCCTTGACACCTGCTATGCGAAAGATGCGGACTATACGGTGGAATGGAAAGTTTCCCATTCCAGTCTATTCCAAACGCCTGAGACGGAGTATTTGCAGGGAAAAGGAGACGGTGCGGAGGACAAAACCTCCCTTGTCCTGAGGGCTGCTGCTGGCGCGGCAGTAGAGAAAGATACGGCAGTCATGGTCATTGCCACCTGGAAAGACGCCGACGGCAATGTCATCGGTACTGACGAGGCAGAGATCACCGTGACGAAGCCCAAGCCGCTGAAACTGTACATCTGGGTGCCCGACGCCGGCTACGAAGAGAAACCTGAGGATTTTGACCACGGCCGCTATGAGGAGGTCACCGGAACCATTCAGCGCGAGGTGGGCCAAGTGCTGCACCTGGCCGCTTACCGCGGCGACTATGCCATGCTGGGAAGCTGGACCAGCAGCAACACCGCCTGCGCGCCCGACGGCGCGGAGGGGTGGCGCTATGTGCAGGTGCTGGGCCCGGCGGCGGCGGGGCAAACCGCCGTGCGGACCTTCCGCGAGAGCGCCGGGCGTTATGGCACCGACGAGGTGGAGGTCACTGTCCGGCCGGGCATCGACCCGGTGGAGCCGCCCAGCGGCGACCTGCCCAGCAACAAAGACGACGCGGATGTCGTGGACATTCTGCACACCGGCCATCGGAACGTCACCATCGAGTATGACGAGGCCATCGGCAAAATACCGCAGGCTAGGAAATACTGGTACCATTGGAACGGAACGGACTGGGACTTGGAGGCGGAGTTTCAGGGCAATGGCGGCAGCGAGACCGCAACCCATGCCGCCGGCGCTTTACAGGTGGTCTACAAGCCTGAAGCCGTGGGATTTACCTGGCTGAAAGAACCGGACGGCCCTGTGACCGAGCGGTTCCAGCTGGTGGTCTATGACAAGGACGGCACGCAGGTGCGCGCGTCGCAAATCATCAAAATCACAGTGAAATGACCCGCCGGCCCTACCGGCAAAAGGGGAGAGGACTATGGCAATGAAAAATATCCGCCTGGGCGAGGTGCTGATCGAGGCGGGCACCATCACCGAGGCGCAGCTGGCCGAGGCGCTGGAGCTGCAGAAACAGGAGAAGGGCAAGCGCCTGGGCGAGGTGCTGCTGGGCATGGGCTTGCTGACGGAACAGCAGCTTTTGAACGCGCTGTCCCAGAAGCTGGGGCTGGAAATTTTGACGCTGGGCACCTACCCGGTGCAGGCCGAGGCCGTGGCCAAGGTGCCCAAGGCCCTGGCGCTGAAATACACGCTGATGCCCGCGGCGCTGCAAAACGGCCATCTGCTGGTGGTGCTGAACGACCCGCTGAATTTCTACGCCCTGGAGGACATCAAGCTGGTGGCGGGGCTGCCGGTGGAGGTGGCCCTGGCGCCCAAAGCGGCCATCCTGAACGCCATCGAGTACCACTATGCCGAGCAGGAGGCCAAAACGGCGGCCAGTAAGGCCAACGTGTCGGCCGACACCGCGCTGACGCCGGATTTTGCCTCGGACATCGACCTGGACGAGGACGACCAGACCCCGGTGGTGAAGCTGCTGAACAGCCTGCTGGTGCGCGGGTACAACACCGGCGCGTCGGACATCCACATTGAGCCCTATGAGGACAAGACCCTGGTGCGCATGCGCATCGACGGCCAGCTGATCGACTATGTCACCTTGCAGGCGCAGCTGCACGGGCCGCTGATCGCCCGCACCAAGATCATCTCCGGCATGAATATCGCCGAGAAGCGCCTGCCCCAGGACGGCCACTTCAAAAGCACCATCGAGGGGTGCGAGATGAACGTGCGCGCCTCGGTAATCCCCACCATTTACGGCGAGAAGGGCGTGCTGCGCTTTCTGAACACCAAGGCCCTGATCGATAAGGCCGACACCTTCGGCATGGACCGGGAAAATTACGAAAGGGCCCTGGCCATTCTGCAGAACCCCCACGGGGTGGTGTACATCACCGGCCCCACGGGCAGCGGCAAGACCACCACCCTCTACCTGATGATGGAGCGGCTGGTGAAAAAGCAGATCAACATCGTGACCATCGAGGACCCGGTGGAAAAGAACATCAACCGCGTGAACCAGATGCAGGTGAACAACCAGGCGGGCCTGACTTTTGAGACGGGCCTGCGGGCCATTCTGCGCCAGGACCCGGACGTGATCATGGTGGGCGAGACACGCGACGCCCAGACGGCGCAGATCAGCGTGCGCAGCGCCATCACCGGCCATTTGGTGCTGTCCACCCTGCACACCAACGACGCGGTGAGCGCCATCGTGCGCATGGAGGACATGGGGGTGGAGCCCTACATGGTGGCCAACAGCCTGGTGGGGGTGATTGCCCAGCGGCTGGCAAAAAAGGTGTGCCCCCACTGCAAGCAGGCCCGCCCCGCCACGGCCGAGGACAAGGCCCTGCTGGGCCCGGACGCGGACACGGTGTGGCAGGGCAAAGGCTGCCATTTGTGCAACCATACCGGCTACAAGGGCCGGGTGGCCGTGCACGAGGTGGTGGTGGTGGACAAAGCCATGCGCCGCATGATCACCGACCGGGTGGACGTGGACCAAATTTATGACTACGTGGCCCAAAACCAGCACACCACTTCCCTGCGGGGGAACCTGGTGCGCCTGGTGAAAGAGGGAGTGACCGATACCGCCGAGCTGCTGCGCCTGACCTATGGCAGCGACTGACGGCCCGGGAGAAAGGAACTGCTATGACACTGGACGAATTGATCCTGGGCGCGCGCCGCGACGGCGCGTCCGATTTGCACCTGACCGGCGGCGCCGCGCCGGCGGTGCGCATCCTGGGCCAGCTTGTGCCCTGGGGCGACACGCTGGACGAGGCCACGGTGGAGGCATTGCTGGCCCCGGTGCTGACGCCGCGCCTGCGTGCGGAGCTGGACGCGGGACGCGACGCTGATTTTTCGTACACCACGCCGGACGGCGGCCGCCAGCGCGTGAACGTGTACCGGGCCGCCGGCCGTCTGGCCGGGGCCATCCGCCTTTTGCGCGGTACGGTGCCCACCATCGACGAGCTGGGCCTGCCTTCCGTGGTGCGCGCCCTGGCCGCCAAGCCCAGGGGACTGGTGCTGGTGACGGGCCCCACGGGCAGCGGCAAATCCACCACCCTGGCAGCCATGATCCAGCACATCAACACCAGCCGCCGGGCCCACGTGGTGACTATTGAGGACCCGGTGGAATACGTATACGCCCCCGGCCTGTGCGTCATCCACCAGCGGGAGGTGGGCCAGGACACCGCCGGTTTTGCCACGGCCCTGCGCAGCGCCCTGCGCGAGGACCCGGACGTGATCCTGGTGGGGGAGATGCGCGATTACGAGACCATCACCGCCGCCCTGACGGCGGCCGAGACGGGGCATTTGGTGTTCAGCACGCTGCACACCATCGGCGCGGCCCACACGGTGGACCGCATCGTCAACGCCTGCCCGCCCGAAGCCCAGCAGGAGGTGCGGGCCCAGCTGGCCGGCGTGCTGCAGGCCGCCATCACCCAGGAGCTGGTGCCCCTGGCCGACGGCAGCGACCGCACGGCCATCCAGGAAATTCTGGTGGGCACGGACGCGGCGCTGAACCTGATCCGCGAGGGGAAAAGCCACCAGCTGGCCAGCGTGATGCAGACGGGCGCGGCCCTGGGCATGCAGACGCTGAACGCCGCCCTGGCCAAGGCCGTGCAGAGCGGGCGCATCGCCTACGCCGAGGCCCTGGCCCGCGCCAGCGACGCCGAGGAACTGAACAGCTATCTGGGGCGGTAAAAAACGCCGGCCGCGGGGCCGGATGGGAACGAAGATCAAGCGGGAAGGAGGCCTCCGCCATGGAAAGAAAATGTAAAAAATTGGAATTTGGGAGGGGGCCTTCCATCCGCTGAAACAAACACAAGAGACAAAAAGCCAAGGTGTGCCAGACGGGCATGCCTTGGCTTTCTGCGTTTTATACAGCACCGAGCAGGTCGGCACTGACAAGTGCGCTGCGCCCGAAGAAAGGAGCACAAAATGAAAAAATTTTTAGCACTCGCCTTGGCCTTGGCGCTGGGCATCAGCCTGGCCGCAACGGCCTTCGCCGAAGGGCTGAACCTTTTGGGTGAGGCGGCGTCCCTGCCTGAAGAAGCGGCCGTGCCGGCGCAGGCACGCCTGGAAGAAGCCCCGGCCCCGGAAACCCTGCCCGCAGCGGACAGCTTCGAGGAACACAAGGGGGCGGCCGGCTGGATAGACGTGAGCAGCGCCCAGGAATGGAGCGCGGCGCTGGACGGGATCGGCACCGCGGGCAGCACCACCTGTCAGATCAGGCTGACGGACAGCTTTGCCCTGCCGGATACGCTGACCATCGCCCAGGGCAACACGCTGGAACTGGACCTGAACGGCCAAACGCTGACGGCGGCCCAGGGCAAGCGCCACCTGGCCGTTTCCGGCAGCCTGACCCTGACCGACAGCGGCAGCGGCGGCGCGCTGTACGGCGGGGACCCCGCCGGGAACCCCGGCGGCGGCATCGAGGTGTGGCAGGACGGCATGTTTACCATGAAGGGCGGCGCCATCACCAATTGCACGGCAGAGTACAACGGCGGCGGCTTGAGCGTCTGTAGCGTCTGCTTTATCATGTAGTTCTGCACCATCTCCTGCTGCTCTTCGCTTGACTGCAACGTAGGCGGCGTGATCGTGGTGGGCGGCAGCTTTACCATGAAGGGCGGCGCCATTACCGGCTGCACGGCAAGGTACAACGGCGGCGGCGTGATAACCTACGCAGACAACGGCCATTCCCCCACGTTCCTCATGAAGGGCGGCGCCATCCCCGCCTGCCCGGCGCCAAGCAGCGGCGGCGTGGACGCCAAGGGCACGTTTGCCATGAAGGGCGACGCGGCCATCACCGGCTGCACGGCGACGGAAGAGGCCGGCGGCGTGTGGATAAGTGGCGCAAGAAGCGACAGCATAACCGTCAGCGGCGCGCCGCGGATGGCCGGCAACAAAGCGGGCACGAACAAGGCGGACTCGAACCTTTGCCTGTACAGCGAGGCTGGAGCACCGGGCTCAAGTTCGGATAAATTCCCGCAGGTGACCGTGCAGGGCACCCTGGGCCAGGGCGCCAGCCTGGGCCTGACGCTGGACGGGGACGCCACCTGGGGGGGCCAGACGATCATAAAGACCGACCTGGGCGAGGAAGCCGGCGCGGCGGACCTGCAAAAATTTTTCCCGGACAGCGACCCGGACAACAGCCTGACCAGCGGAACGCTGACGCCGGGGGGAGACCTGCCCACGGCGGCGGCGCAGGTGGAAAGCGTTGTGCTGGACAAAACGGCCCTGAACCTTACGGTGGGGCAGACGGAGACGCTGACGGCCACCGTCTACCCTCTGCATGCGGCGGACAGAACCGTCACCTGGAAAAGCGCAAATGAAGCCATTGCCACGGTGAACGCGGACGGGCGCGTCACGGCCGTTGCGGGCGGCACGGTGACCATCACGGCCAAAAGCTGGTACGGCAACACCGCCACCTGCACAGTGACGGTGAAAACCCCCGACGAGCCCACGCCGCCGGAGCCCAGTGACCCCTGGCCCACAGAGGGACTGGCGGGCTTCGTCACCCGGTGCTACCGTGTGGCCCTGGGCCGCGACCCGGACAAGGCGGGCCACGCGGACTGGGTGCGCTGGCTGCAGGACGGCACGGTGGACGCAACCACGTGCACCTACGGTTTTGTGTTCAGCAAAGAGATGAACAACAAAAACCTTTCCGATGAGGCGTTCGTCAGGACCCTGTATGAACTGTTCATGGGCCGGGAAGGCGAGGCCGCGGGCGTGGCTTTTTGGGCCGATTACCTGAACGGCGGCCACAGCCGCGAAGAGGTGTTCCACGGCTTTGCCGACAGCGCGGAGTTCGACCGCATCAAGGCAAATTACGGCATTCGATAAAAGGGCGGCCCGGGGCAAAGGGCCCCCGCGCCGCAGGGCCGGAGGGCGGCCTGAACGGCGAAAAACAGACAAAAAAGCCGATGGAGCGATCCATCGGCTTTTGATTTTATGGGGCGCTTTCTTCGCCTGCGGAGGGCGGGGCCTCTGCGGCCGCTGTAGCGGACGGCAGGTCGCCGGCGCTCTGTTCCCGCTGGGCGGCCTGGCGGGCCACAGCCGCGGGGCGGTGCAGCCACCGGCCCGAGCGATAATAAAGCAAAAACAGCACGCTGGTCAGCGCCCAGCTGGCGGGATAGCTGACGAGGATCACCCGCAGGTCATGCACGAGGGGCAGAAGGCCCAGCACCGCCGCCACGCGCAGCAGGCACACGCCCGTGCCCGTCAGGATCATGGGCATCAGCGCGTCGCCGCAGCCGCGGATGGCGCCGCTGAGCACCTCGATCAGCACAAAAGTGACGTAAAACGGCATCATGTAGCGCACCATGACCAGGCCGATGTCGATGACGGCCGCGTCCGTGGTGAAGATGCGCAGCAGCCAGGGCGCGGTAAGGCACATCAGAAGGCTCATGAACAGGGCGGTGCCGCACTCCATCCCCGTGCACACGCGCACGCTTTTGCGCACGCGGTCGATGCGGCCGGCGCCGAAGTTCTGCCCGGCAAAGGTGGTGATGGCAATGCCGTAGGCGCCGGAGATCATCCAGAAAAAGCCGTCCAGCTTGGAGAAGGCCGTCCAGGCGGCCACGGTGTCCGTGCCGAAGCTGTTGATGCCCGCCTGGATCAGGATGTTGGACAGGGTGTACATGTTGGACTGCAGGCCGGCGGGCAGGCCCACCATCAGCACGTTGCGCAGGGTGACCCGGTGAAAGCGGATGCGGGCCGGTTCCAGCCGGATGGGGCCCAGGGTGCGCGTCAGGCACAGCCAGGCCAGCACGGCGCTGAGCACCTGGCTGAGCACCGTGCCCAGGGCCACGCCCAGCACGCCCAGCCCCAGGCCCACCACGAACACCACGTCCAGCACGATGTTCAAAAGGCAGGCGGCCACCAGGAAATACAGCGGCCGGCGCGTATCGCCCACGGCCCGCAGCACGCCCGAGCCCACGTTGTAGAAAAAGGAAGGGATCACGCCCAGAAAATACACCCGCAGGTAGAGCACGGAATACTCCATCACATCGGCGGGCGTGCCCATGGCGGCCAGCGCCGGCCGCGACAGCAACAGGCCCAGGGCCATCAGCAAAGCGCCGCCCACGGCGGACAGCGCCGCCGAGGTGTGCACCGCGCGGTGCACGCCCTCCGGGGCGTGGGCGCCCACGCGCTGGGCCACCAGCACCGTGGTGCCCGAGGAGATGCCCACGAACAGGTTTACCACCACGTTCAGCAGGGTGCCCGTGGCGCCGCCCACGGCGGCCAGGGCCTCTTTGCCCACGAAGCGGCCCACGATCACGGCGTCGGCCGTGTTGTACAGCTGCTGGAAAAAAGTGCCCAGCAGGATGGGAAAGAAAAACACCAGCAGCTGCTTCCAGATCACGCCGTCGGTGATGCCGCCCCCGTCCGACCGGCGCAGCGATGCCCTTGCCATGGCAAACCCCTCCGCATTACAGTGTAAACGGGGCCGCTGGCGCGGCCCCGTGCGGAATCAGTATAGCACATTGCAAGGGAAAGGAAAAGTCCCTTTTTCCTCTTTTTTTGCCCGGTTTTTCACCCGTTCCCGCGCTTACGGCACACAGGCCAGCACCGAGCGGGCGATGGCGTCGCCGGTGGCCCACAGGGTGCGTTCGGCGGCCAGTTCCTCGTATTCTGTGGGGTTCACCACAAAGCCCACCTCCAGCAGCACGGCAGGGCACAAGGTGTTGCGGGTGACGTAGTAATAGCCCCATTTGGCCCCCCGCGCCGCGCGACCGGTGGCCCCGGTGACGGTCTCCACCAGGGTTTGGGCCAGGGGCGCGCCGGTGTCGTAGAAATAGTAGCACTCCGTGCCCGTGGTGGCGGTGCTGTCCACCGTCATGGCCATGGAGTTGTGGTGCACGGCGATGAAGAAATCCGGCATCCAGCGGCTGATGGCGTCGTTGCGCTGCTCCAAAGACAGGAAGGTGTCGTCGGTGCGGATCATGTGCACCTTGGCGCCCAGCTGTTCCAGACGGGCCTGGGCCGCCAGGGCGTCGGCCAGGTTCAGGTCCTTTTCCAGGGGGCCGCTGGCGCCGGCCACGCCCTGGGCGCCGCTGTCGGTCTCGCCGTGGCCCGCGTCCAGCAGCACGCTGACGCCGGCCAGGGGGCGGGCGGGGTCCTGGCCGCGCGCGGGCGCGCCTTTCAGCACCACCCGGGTGGCGCCGTCTGCGTACTGTACCAGGTGGCCCCACAGGGGCTTTTCGAAATACAGCACCAGTTCGGCGCCGTTTTCAAAGGGTTTTACCTCCCAGCGCTTGACAAGGGAAGAGCCGGTCATGGCAAAATCCGCGGCAAAATCCGTCTCGTAGAATTTCAGGGAAAGGGCGTTCTGCTGTGCGTATTGATTGGTGTAGGCCAGGGGCGTGCCGCTGCCCGCGAAGGACAGCACCTCGGTGCGGCCGTCCGGCTGGGCGTCCGTCGCGGCCACGCCGGGCGCGGCTGCGTCCAAAGACGTGACGGCCTGGGCCGCTGCGCCGGTGAAATTGGCCCGGGGCTGGCCCGTGCCCAGCGCCTCGGTGTTGGAGGCCAGCACCCAATCGCCGCTCGAGAGTTGGTAGGCCCAGGTGGTTTTACCGCTGCGCACGGTCTCGGCGCAGGCCGTCACCAGGCCCACCGCGCCGCTGCGGGCGGTCTCGCTGATCTTGTCGTCGTTAGAGGGATCGTACAGCAGGCTGGTGATGAGGTTCGGAAGGCGCACCGAGGTGCCGGCCGGCACCTCCACAGTGCCGTCGTGGGTGAGGCCGCCGGAGGAACCGGCGGGCGCGCGCCGCTCCACCGTCAGGTTGACGGTGCTGCCGCCCTGGGCGATGGTGAACAGGTTGCCGCCGATCTGCGGCAGCTCCACCAATTTGGCCCAGCTGCCGCCGGCGGCCACTGCCTCCACCGCCTCGCCGTTGATGGTGACGGGCACGCCCGCGGCCGAGGTGCCCATCAGATAGATGACCGAGGCCGTGGTCCAGGCGCCGTCCGCCGGGTAAGAGACGGCCAGCGTCTGCTGGGGGGAAAAGCCCAGCAGTGTGGTTTGGCCCACCGGCTCAAGGGCGCTGGCCATCAGGCCCAGACTCTCGGCGTCGGCCAGGGCGCCGCCCTCAAACACGGCACCGGGCGCGTTGCCCGCGGTGACGGTGTCCACAAAGAATTGGCCCGCCGCCTGCCCGCCGCCCGCGTTCACCAAACGCAGCAGCCGGGCAGGGTCCTGCTCCGGCGTGCCGGCGGCAAAGTCCGTCAGCGGGGCATAGCGGCCCGCGCCGGCGGTATCGCCCGCCTGGCGCACGTACACGCCCGCCACCGGGTACTGCTTGTACAGCCGGGCCACGGGTTTTGCCTCGTCCGGGTGCCCGCCCTGCCAGCGCGCGCCGTCCAGCACGGCGTACAGGGCCAGGCCCTCCTCGCCGGCGGCCTGGCAGTAAGCGGAGAGCGCGTCCTTTTTGTGGAAGAGATCTTCCCAGAATCCGCCCGACAGCGCGTCGGCCACGGCCCAGCCGCGCACGCGGCACAGCGCGCCCTGCTCGCTTTCCACCTGGATAAACAGGGCGTTCAGCCCCAGCACCTTGGCCTTGGCCGCGTCTGCGTGCGCTTTGTCCAGCAGAGCGTCCTGGTCTGCCGGCGCTTCGGCGCCCAGGGCATCCGCAAAGGAGACAAACATGCCCTTCACCGCGCCCGCGGGCGCGGCGGCGCTGGCTGCGGCGCGGCTGCTGCCCGTCACGCGGCCCAGCAGCTTGTACACGCCAAAGGCGGCCCCCACGGCCAGCACCAGCCCCAAAAGCAGAACCATAAAACGCAGCGGCCCGGGCAGGCCCTGCTTTTTTTTGCGGCGGGGGCGGCGGGCGTTGCCCGTGCCCGTCTCATACAAAGTGCGCCGGGCGCCCTGCCGGACGGCTTTGGGCGCGTCGGGGGCCAGGGGGACCCGCCCGGCATCGTCCTGGGCCTTGCGTTCTGCCGCGCGGCGCGCCTCCTCGCGGGGGTCGGCGTCGCGGGGCACCACCAGGCGCTGGGTGTAGCTGCGCGCGTCGAACTGCTGTTTGCGCGGGCCTTTGGGCCGCTCGTGTGCTCCCGCCATGGAATCCCCTCCTTTTTTGCCGGGATCTGCCTCGATTATCTTTAGTATACCATATTTCGGCGCGCTTTGCGCGGGATGGAATTGTAAAAAGTCTACCCAAACCGCGGCGGTTGTGGTAGACTAAAGTAGAAACATCTTATGAGCGAAAGGCTGTGTTTATTCGTGCGCATCCCGGACAAAGGCTTTACCCACGGCGGCAAATTCCATGCCGACGACGTGTTCAGCGCGGCGCTGCTGCGCTATTTGAACCCCAACATCGTCATCCAGCGGGGATTTGCGGTGCCCGACGGGTTCGACGGCATCGTGTTCGACATCGGCCTGGGCCGTTTTGACCATCACCAGAAGGGCAGCCCGGTGCGCGAGAACGGCGTGCCCTACGCGGCCTTCGGCCTGCTGTGGCGCGAGGTGGGCGTGCCCCTTTTGGGCGAGCGGGATGCAAAGCGCTTCGACGAGGGCTTTATCCAGCCCCTGGACCAGGACGACAACACCGGCTGCGGCAACCAGATCGCGGGCATCATCGCGGCCTACAACCCCTTGTGGGACCAGCCGCGGGATCCGGACGAGTGCTTTGCCGAGGCGGTGGATTTCGCCCTGGGCGTGCTGGAGAAAAAATTTGCCGTGTTCTTTGCCGTGCAGCGGGCGGCTGAATTTGTCAGCGCGGCCCTGGCCAAAGCCAAGGACGGCATTGTCCTGATGGACCGCTTCGCCCCCTGGAAGCAGCGGCTGATCCCCAGCCGCGCCCAGTTCGTGGTGTTCCCCTCTCAGCGGGGAGGCTGGTGCGCCGAGGCCATCCCGCGCACCTTCGGCACCCAGGAGCTGCGCGTGCCCTTCCCCGCGCCCTGGGCCGGCGCGGCGGAAGAGGAGCTGCCCGCGCTGTCCGGCATCGAGACGCTGCGCTTTTGCCACACGGGCCGCTTTATGGTGACCACAGGAACCAAAGAGGACGCCCTGGCCGCCTGCCATGCCGCCAAAACCTGGAGCGAGGCCGAGGGATGAGCGGCAGCCCACGGGAAAGCGAGGCCTGGGCGTACCTGGTGCGCTGCGCGGACGGCACGCTGTACGCGGGCTGGACCACCGACACCGCCCGCCGCCTGGCCGTCCACAACGCCGGCCAGGGCGCCAAGTACACCCGCGGCCGCCGGCCGGTGGTTCTGGCCTACCGGGAGCGCTGCGCGGACAAAAACGCCGCGTTGCGCCGGGAGGCCGCGCTGAAAAAATTAAAGCGGCCGCAGAAAGAAGCCCTGTGCCGCCAGTGGGCCGCAGCCCAAAAAGAGGGGGCCCGCTGATAGGCGCGCCCTATAGAGGAAATACTAAAAGGGGGACCTGCCTTATGATGGAACTGGCGGTCATTGACTTTGAGACCACGGGCATCGACCCGCAGCAGGACGAGATCATCCAGGTGGCGGTGCTGGCCGGAGACGGCCAGGTGCTGCTGAACGAGCTGTGCCGCCCCGAGCATACGGCCGCCTGGCCCGGCGCCCAGCGGGTGAACGGCATCAGCCCCCAAATGGTGGCAGACAAGCCCAGCTTTGCCCATTACGCGCCCCGCGTGCGCGAGCTGCTGGCCGGCGCCAAAACGGTGGTGGCTTACAACGCGGGTTTTGAACAGAGCTTCCTGCGCGCCGCGGGTATCGACCCCGGGGCTTTCAAATGGGCCGACCCCATGGAGCTGTTCGCCCGGCAGTTCGGCGCCCAGCGCCGCCGCCTTTCTACGGTGGCAGCGCTGTACGGCTACTCCTTTGACGCCCACGACGCCCTGGAGGACGTGCGCGCCACGTTGTACGTGTACCGCCAGCTGCAGCCGGGCACGCCGCTGCTGCGCGCCGTGGAGCGGGCCGGGGCTGTCAGCCTGACGGACGGCGCGCGCACCGTGCACTGCCTGGCCCCCACCGGCGAGGCGGACTGGCTGTACCTGCACCGCGCGCTGGGCCTGTGCCCCATCACGGCCGCCGCGCCGCGGCCGCTGGTGTACAAAGGCGTGGCCGCGCCGGCGCCTGTTCCCTGCACGCTGGAAGGGTTTGAGGACCACAGCCGCGACGGCGACTGGGTGATCCTGTGGGTGCGCGCCGGCGGCAGGCTGCTGGGTGTGGACTGCGACCATTTCAAGGACATGCAGGGCGCGGGCTTTGTGGGCTTGACCGAGACAAAGCCCGACCGGGGCAAAGCGGGCCGTCCGGCCGGCGGACAGGCCCCCCGGCAGATGACCCTGGGCGAAGTGGCCCAGGCCGCGCCGGCGGAAAAGGCGGGGCGGGGCGGAAACCCGCGCTTCGCGGCCCTGGCCCGTCAGCGCAAGGCGCTGGAGGCGCTGGTGCCCAACGCGGACGCAGACCCGCAGGGCCCCCTGTTCGGCAAGACGGTGGTGTTCACCGGTGAGCTGGCCCTGCCCCGGGAAGAGGCGGGTACCTTGGCTGCCCGCCAGGGGGCCGTGGTGAAGACGGGCGTCACCAAAGTCACCGATTATTTGGTGGCGGGCCGCAGGGACCAGGACCCGGCTGCCCCGAAGGGCATGAGCACCAAAGAGCAGAAGGCGCGCCAGCTGACCGAGACGGGCAAGGCGAACATCACCGTATTGAGTGAAGAAGAATTTATGGAAATGGTGGGAGAGACGAGCCATGTGTGAAGAAGAACAGATCCTGCCGGAGACCCGGCCCGGCCCCGCGCCTACACGGAAAAGCGGCCCCAACAGCGAGGAACGGGCGCTGTACCGCGCCCTGAAGCCGGCCCTGCAGGCATCGATGGACCGCTGGCAGCTGCCCCAGTCCATGCTGCACCTGCGGGGCGCCAAAAGTTTTGCCTCTGTGCTGGTGGGCAGTATTTTGCTGTGCCGCCTGTACGCAGGCAAGCGCCCGGGGCTGGAGATCCAGGGCACAGACGCGGCCCTGGTGCCCGCCGGCCTGCTAGAGGAGGCAGTGCACATCGGCAGGGACAAGACCCGCCTGGACTTGCCCGCCGGCGCGGACGCCGGGGCGCTGCTGGGCCCGCTGATGGACGCCCTGGTGCAGCGCGCGGCCCGGCAGATGCCCAAGACCTTCGACTGCTGCCATTTGTACAACGAATGTTCGGCCGCCGGCCGCTGCGTAAACCCCAGCGCCGCCCAGGCGGTGGGCTGTGGGTACAAGCGCGTGCTTACCGCAGGCAAATGCTACTACGGCCCGGGCCGCAACGTGTGAGCTGAATGTAGCTGAATACAAAAGATCCCTCTCCGGCCGGAGAGGGATCTTTTGTATATCTTATAGCTTTGTACTCAGCCAAACATGCCGCGCTCCACAGCGCTGGCCAGGCGCTGCAGGCGGGGATAGGCGTATTCGAAAAACTGGTAATAGGCCTCGCAGAAATAATTTTTCTGCAGCTTGCCGTCCACCATGGGCTCCCGGTCGCGGCGGCAGCCGCCGCGGCACAGAGGATACCATTTGCAGCCGCGGCAGCCCTCGTTCACCTCCACGGACATCTGGATGAAGCCTAAGGCCTCGCGCCGCTTGTCGATGTCCTCCACCGTATCAGTGACGAAGCTGCCCAGGCGCCACTGGTCCAGCATATAAAAATCGCAGGGATACACGCTGCCGTCGGCCTCCACCACATACTGGCGGCCGCACTGGCCCAACATGCCGCAGGCCTCGGGCGGGCGGCCCGTCATCAGAAGCAGCAGGTTGGTGAAATAGCGGTTGTACGTCAAATTGCCGTGGGCCGCGTCGTCGTACCAGCAGTCGAACAAGTCTTTCAGGTATTGGCCGAAGGCCGCACAGGACAGCGAGTAATCGTGGCCGCCCCGCTCTTCCCCCAAGGGGTCCAGGCAGGGGATGTACTGCTGGTAGGCAAAACCGTTGCGCTTGAAAAAGCCGTAGGTTTTGCGGATGCTGCGGCAGGTGGCGGAGGTGACCACCGTGAGGATGTTGAACTCGGCCCCATGCTTTTTCAGGGTGGCGATGGCCTTCATCACCCGGCCGTGGGTGCCGCTGCCCTTGGCGTCCAGGCGGTTTGCGTCGTGCAGCTCCCTGGGGCCGTCCAGGGAGACGCCCACCAAAAAGTGGTGCTGGGCCAAAAAGGCGGCCCATTCGTCGTCGATGACATAGCCGTTGGTCTGGATGGCGTTGTCGATGGCCACGTGGTTGATATTCAGCTCTTCTTCCAGCTCCACCACCCGGCGGAAAAAGGGCAGGCCGGCGCAGGTGGGCTCGCCGCCCTGAAAGGCGATGGTGCACCGGCCCTCGGCATAGGCCAGCACGCGGCCCAGCACGGCGCGCAGCACATCCTCGCGCATCAGGCCATAGCTGGCCACTTCACGGTTCTGCTGCTCGTCCGCGTAAAAGCAATAGCGGCAGCGCATATTGCAAATGCCCGAAGCGGGCTTGATCATCACGGTGATGGGGGGCATGGGAAAAACTCCTCTCTGGTGTATTGCCTCCATTATAGCACAAATGCCCGCCTGCGCGCAGTAAAAAAAGCGACTGTTGTTGTCGCATAAACGGCTAAAAAGGCGCCCCTTGCGGGGCGCCCTGTGGCATCAAAAGGTCAAATCACATGGTATTCGTTGAGCAAATCCTCGATGGCCGTGCCCTTTACCTTGTCCAGAGCCTTGTTCTCCACCAAGCGGGCAATCCAGGGCAGCTTCATCTCCGTCAGCTTGGCGCCGTCCATCATCTTCACCGTGGCGTCCAGCAGGCAGCGTACGTCATACACGCTGCCGAACACCTCGGGCACGCCGCGGTCCACGTCCAGCAGGGTGTACACGGCCTCCATGGCAGTGCGCACGCTGTATTCGGTGGTGAACACCGTGTCCCGCGCCGTGTCCGCGAACTGGCCGATGAAGGCCAGGTTCGCGCAGCCCTGGGGCACCACCTTGGGCCGGTCCCCAGCCGTGCGGGGCATGAAGAAGGCGGTGATGTAAGGCATCATGCAGGGGATGCAGCGGGCGCCCGTCTTGGCCAGGACGGGGATCTCGGCCTCGGGCACGCCCAGGTGGTACAGCCACTCCATGGTGATCTCGCGGCCAGTGCAATCCTTCATGGGCTTTTTCACATAGTCGCCGGGCACATCGCCGAACAGGCCGTACACCCACACCACCAGCTGGTCCTTGGGCTGGTTTTTGAAGTGGGGCTGGCGGTTGACCGTCCAGCTCATCAGCCAGGCGGAGTCCTTGGCCGTCACGATGCCGCCCGTGACCACCTTGCCGCTGAAGGGGTCCCGCTGGCAGATTTTCTGGATATAAGCGGGGATGCGCGCGTCCAGGGTGGTGACGGTGGCGCTCTCCCAATAGGTGTGGGCTACGTCGGTGCAGAATTTGTCCGGATGGCCGAAGGCTGGGTCCTGTTTGGCCAGGCTGCGCCACAGCTCCCAGCAGCCGCCGGGGGCGGTATTCAGCACGGGAGCGTGGTCGTCGTCGCCCAGTGAGGAATTCTCGGTGCAGCTGCCATTGGTGACAAACACCAGGTCGTTCTCCGTCAGGGCCTGGCGGCCGGGTTGGCCGCTGCGCACGAAGGACAGCTCCCGCGCCACCTTTTTGCCGCCGGACCTTTCCACGCGCACGTCCGTTATGCGGATGTCGTACTGGAAGTCCACGCCGTGGGCCTTCAAATACTCCACCATGGGCAGGATCAGGGATTCGTACTGGTTGTACTTGGTGAATTTGAGGGCCGAGAGGTCGGGCAGACCGCCGATGTGATGGATGAACCGCTGGATGTAAAGCTTCATCTCCAGGGCCGAGTGCCAGTCCTCGAACGCGAACATGGTGCGCCAGTAAAGCCAGAAGTTGGACTGGAAAAACTCCTCGTCGAACACCTCGTTGATCTTTTTGTCGTACAGGTCCTCGTCGCGGGTGAAGAACAGCTTCATGATCTCCATGCTGGCCTTCTGGCTCAACGCGAACTTTTTGTCCGTGTGGGCATCCTGGCCGCGCGTTTCCGTCACGCGCATCAGGCTGTAGTTGGGGTCGTCCTTGTTCAGCCAGTAGTATTCGTCCAGGACAGAGGCATTTTCGGTTTCCAGCGAGGGGATGCTGCGGAACAAGTCCCACAGGCACTCGAAATGGTTCTCCATCTCGCGGCCGCCGCGGATGATGAAGCCCTTGGTGGGGTCTTCGATGCCGTCGCAGGCGCCGCCGGGCAGGGGAAGTTCCTCCAGGATATGGATGCGCCGGCCCTCCATCTGGCCGTCGCGCACCAGAAAGCAGGCCGCCGCCAGGCCGGCCAGGCCCGAGCCCACGATATAAGCCGATTTTTCATCCACGCCCTGGGGCTTGCGGGGACGGGCGAACGCTTCATAATTGCCGTTGGAATAATACATAACAAAACCTCCCGGTGTGGCCGGCCGTGCCGGCGGTGGATCTCTTCGTGGCTTTATCCTACTGCGCCCGGGCGGCAAAAACAACGCACAAAACCAGCCGCTTGTATAAAATGATGACAGGAAAGATGGTTTGTAAAAAAATTGAAATTTTTATGAAAATGCAGCAATGGGGTTGACGGCAGGGAAAAAAGAAGATAAAATATTGTTCAAAATAGAACAATAGAGGGAGGGGCAAAAATGGTGCGGGCTGAATTTTGGGACAGTATCCCCCTGACGATGAAGGTGTACGATCAAAAGCTGGAACCTGTGAGCCGCAAATACGGCATGACCCGCTGTGAGGTGGACATCCTGCTGTTTTTGGCCAACAATCCTCAGTATGACACAGCCTCGGAGGTAGTGTCCCGCCGGGGGCTGGCCAAATCCCATGTGTCCGCCTCGGTGGACCGACTGGTGCGGGGCGGGTATCTGGCCCGGGAATATCGGGCCGGCAACCGCAAGGCCATCCACCTGCGGCTGCTGGACGCGGCGGCGGACGTGGTGGCTGACGGCCGCGCCGCACAGGAGCAGTTCTTCTCCATTCTGCTGCGGGATTTTTCAAAAAAAGAGCAGGCCGAACTGCGCCGCCTGCTGGACAAGATCGCCGCCAACCTGCGGACAGTTCAATAAAAAGGGGAATCATTGTATTGTTGTACCGATTCATCGTCTGTTTCATCGCCGGTATTGGCGCTGGCCTGGGCACGGGTTTTGCGGGCATGAGCGCCGCCGCGGTCATCAGCCCCATGCTCATCACCTTTTTGGGGATGCCCGCCTACGAGGCCGTGGGCGTCGCCCTGGCTTCAGATGTGCTGGCCAGCGCGGTGTCGGCCTACACCTACGGCAAACACAAGAATCTGGACATCCGCAACGGCCTGGTGATGATGGCCAGCGTGCTGGCCTTTACCCTGGTGGGCAGCTGGGTGTCCAGCCTGGTGCCCAACGCTGCCATGGGCACGTTCTCGGTGTGGATGACGCTGCTGCTGGGCGTCAAGTTTATTGTGAAGCCGGTGATGACCACCAAGGAGGCCATGGCCGGCGTATCGGCGGAAAAACGTTTTTTCCAGTCCGTGATATGCGGCGTGGCGGTGGGCTTTATCTGCGGCTTTGTGGGTGCGGGCGGCGGCATGATGATGTTGCTGATCCTCACCAGTGTGCTGGGATACGAGCTGAAAACGGCCGTGGGCACCAGTGTGTTCATCATGGCCTTCACCGCCTTTACCGGTGCGGTCAGCCACTTTGCCATCGGCGGCATGCCGGACGGTTGGACGCTGGTGTTTTGTGTGGGCAGCACCTTGCTGTGGGCACGCATCGCCGCGCGCTTTGCCAACAAGGCCAGCCCTCTGGTGCTGAACCGCGCTACGGGTGTGATCCTGGCGGTGCTGGGCGCGGCCATTTTGACGGTGAACGCTTTGGGGTGAAGGCGCGCCGACGGGGGCAAATTGCCGCTTGCAAGCGGCAGGGCGCTGTGATAAGATAAGGTTAAAGGCCCCGGCGGTATACCGCCGGGCCAGTTTGTGGATGTAAAGGAGCAAGAACTATGAAAGTGATCGCAACGGAAAAAGCGCCGGGCGCCATTGGTCCCTATTCCCAGGGGTATGAGTTGGCGGGTCTGGTGATCACCTCCGGCCAGCTGCCCGTGGACCCCGCCACCGGCGAGATGCCCGCAGATATCGCGGCCCAGGCCCATCAGAGCTGCAAGAACGTGGGCGCCATCCTGGAGGCGGCCGGCGCGGGGTTTGACAAAGTGGTCAAGACCACCTGCTTTTTGGCCGATATGGGCGACTTTGCCGCCTTCAACGAGGTGTATGCCCAATACTTCACCTCCAAGCCGGCCCGCAGCTGCGTGGCGGTAAAAACGCTGCCCAAGAACGCGCTGTGCGAGATCGAGGCCATTGCCGAGAAATAAACGCAAAAAGGAAAGCCGCCGGTCCATGGGACCGGCGGCTTTTTTGCTTTGCTTACGGCCGGGCGGCGCGCACGGCCTGCGCTAAGGCGCGCACGGCACGGGTGCAGGCATCCCAATCGCCGGCGTCACGGGCGGCTTTGGGCGTCAGTGCGCCGGCCAGGCCCACGCCCAGGCAGCCGGCGCGGATGAAATCGGCCGCGTTGGCCGCCGTTACGCCGCCGATGGCCATGTACTGGGTTTGATCGTAAGGGCCGCGCAGGCTTTTCACGTAGCCCAGGGGCATATCGCCGGCGGGAAACAGCTTGAGCGTTGAAAAACCGTGATCTAGGCAGGCCTGCACGTCCGTGGGTGTAAGCACGCCGGGCAGCAGGGCCACTTCGTTTTCTTGGCAGAATTCCAGCACCGAGAGCGGCGCACTGGGCGTCAGCAAAAACTGGGCGCCCGCGTCCAGGGCGGCGCGGGCTTTTTCCGGCGTGACAGCCGTGCCCGCGCCCACCAGGATCTCATCGCCAAAGGAACGGCGCAGAGCCGTGATCTGTTCCAGCGCGCCGGGGGAGTTGAGGGCTACCTCAAAAAAGCGCACGCCCCCGGCCAGCACGGCACCGGCATAGGCCACGGCCTGCTGCGTGGGCACGCCCCGCAAAATGGCGAGGACCGGGTTTTCGGATACGAGGGTTCGCATGTCTAGTTTCATAAAAACCTCCTGTCGGTTCAGCGGTAGATGGCGGCGGCGCCGGCCAGGGCGGCGTCCAGTTGTTCGCGGGTGGGGGCGCCTTCGGTGTCGCCGGGGGTCTCGGTGGCCATGGCGCCGGCGATGGCGCCCATGCGGCCGCATTCGGCCAAGGGCCGGCCCTCCAGCCAGCCGGCCAGAAAGCCGGCGTTGAAGGCATCGCCCGCGCCGATGGGCTCCACACAGCGGCAGGGCCAGGGCGGCACAGCCAGGGGCGCTTTATCCGGTGCGGCCACAGCGGCGCCTTTTGCGCCGTCCTTTACAGCCAGGGCCTGTACCTTGCCGGCAAACACGGCCGCGCACAGGGTATCCATGTCCCGGGTGCCGAACAGGGCTTCAGCTTCGTCCAGGCCCAGCAACAGCACGGTGCTGCGCAGGGCCAGGTCCCGCAGCAGGGGCGTGTGATCCACGCCGTTCCACAATTTGCGGCGGATGTTGGGGTCAAAGCTGACGGGAACGCCCAGCTCGTCGGCCAGGGCAAAGGCGCGCAGCACCGCGGCCCGGCAGCTTTCGCTGAGCACCGGGGTGATGCCCGTCAGGTGCAGAAGGCCCACGCCCTCGAACAGGGCGGGGGTGATGTCGCCGGGCGCGAGAAAGCTGGCCGCGCTATGTGCGCGGTAATAGTACACACGGCTCTCGCCGGCGCCGGTCTGCTTGAACATCAGGCCCGTGGGATGGGCTTCATCAAACACCACGGCGCGGCAGTCCACTCCCTCAGCGCGCACCTGGTTGCGCACAAAGGCGCCGAATTCGTCCTGGCCCAAGCGGCTGAACCAGACGGCCTCCACACCCAGCTTGGCGGCGTCGATGGCCAGGTTGCTCTCGGCGCCGGCAATGGCCAGGCGGTAGCCGCTGACATAGCGCAGCGGGCCGGGTGCGCCGGGCAGGAAACAGGCCATGGTCTCGCCCAGGGTAAGTAGTTTTTTCATGGGAACCTCCTGAAAAATTGTAAAAACTGCCGCCTAAAGCCAGGCGGCAGTGGGAAGCCCCCGCCCGGAGAGAGGGGCGGGCGCTTGGGAGATGGCGGTTCAAGCGAGGGAAGACAGGCTGATCTCCAGCCGGAAGGCCCAGCGGCCCCCCGCCGGCAAAACCGGGCAGGCGCCGAAGGCGCGGGCCGTGGGGATGTTGTCGTAATAGCCGTTGGCCGGCTCCAGCGCGCAGTTCACGTCTCCTCGGTAGCCGCCGGCCGTGGCCCAAAAGCCCAGGTAAGGCAGGGCCGCCGCGTCGTAGCGCAGCAGCACGCGCATGCCGCTTGACGGATACTCGTAGCCGCACCAGCCCGCGCCCACCGGCCCTTGGGCATAGAACTTGAGCTGCCCGTCCGCGGGCATGCGGGACAGATTTATCGGCCCCTTGGGCCCCTGGGCCAGCGGATAGGGCAGCAGACGCTTTTCTTCGCCCAGATGATCGCTGGAAAATACGTTCTGCACCGTCTGCACCTCGGGCGGCAGCAAGATGCGCATATCCGGCTCGGCGCGCGCCAGGCAGTGGCATACCCACAGCGCGGGGAGATCGGCCGAGGTGGGATTCTCGATCGCGTAATCGCACACCAGGACGTCGCCGGCCAGGGAGAAGCGCTTTTCATAGCGGTAGCCCAGCAAAGGGCTTTCGAAGGAAAGGCACAGGGTTTCACCCTCCGTGCGGGCGGTAAAGGGGGCGCTCCACAATTCGCCGTGGTCCGGGTAGGCCACGGTGCGGCCGCCCACCTGCACTGTGCAGGCGTCCACGGTGGGGAAGGCCTCGTCAAAGCCGCAGGCCTCGTAAGCGGAGAAGTCGTCTCCGCAGCGGGCGGGGCGGAACGCGCCCTTGGGATTCTGGAACAGCAGCTCGAAATTTTGGGGCAGATAGCGCAGCGAGGCCACTTTGCCCCCGTGGGCGGGCAGCACGACGGCCCGCAGGACGCCGTTTTCCAGCGCCAGGCCATCGGCGCCCTCGAAGGTGATGGGCATGGGCATGGCGTCAGCCCCTTTCGCGCAGTAGGGCGCGATGCACGCGCACGCCGCCATGGTTGGGGTCCAGCCGTTGGGCCTCGTCGAAGCAGGCGGCGGCCTGCTCCTCTTCGCCCTTGCCCAACAGCCCCAGGCCGCGCATGAACAGGCAATGCACCCGATTGCGCACGTCCAAGTCCTCCTCGAAAATTTGCAGGTCCGGCAGGGAGACGGCGAAGTAGTCGATCTTTACATGGTCGTCCAGATGCTGTTCGGCATAATCCACCAGCTTGTTGAAGCGGCTGAGGGCCCCCGCCTGATCGCCCAAAGCCCGGCGCGCCAGGCCCTGATAGAAGATCATCTCCGGCGGCTGGTCGTTGTAGTACATCATGCCCGCGGGTTCGGCCAGGCCCACGGCGGCTTTCCGCAGGCAGGACTGCGCCTCCTCCGGGAGGTCCAGGGCGCGCTCGGCCAGGCCCAGATAATAGTAGATGTCGTTCTCCTGCGCGCCGGCCAGCTTGCCCTCGCCCAGGCTGTGGGGATACACCGTGGCCCGGCGCAGCAGTTCGGCCGCGCGGTTCGCGTCGCCGGAAGCCAAGGCCTGTTTGGCCAGCTCGGTCAGGGCCAGGCGATACTGGGCGGGCACTTTGCCCTCGCCGCCCTCCCAGGGGTGGAACTTGCGGCCCAGGATCATGGAAAGGGCCTGTTCATGGCGGCCCAGGGCGTTGTACAGGGTGATGAGCTCCAGGTACAGATCATCCCGCGCCTGCACCGTGCCCAGATGCCGCTCCAGCAGGGGCAGACGCTCGGCCGCGGTGCGGCCCAGCTTTTTGTGCAGCTGATCCAGTTCCATCAGCACGCGGGCGTCGCTCTCATCCAGGGCATAGGCGCGCTCCATCTCCGCCAGCGCGTCCGCGGGCCGGCCGCATTTGTTGTAATAAGCAAGGGCCAGGTTGCGGTGGGCAATGGGAAAGCTGTCGTCCAGCCGGCAGGCGCGCTGCCAGCAGTCTACGGCGCGGGCGTACTGGCGTTTGTCATACCACAGGTCGCCCAGGTAGTACCAGCCCCGGGCGTCGCCGGGGTTTTGCTCCAGCGCGGCGGTGAGGGCCAGCAAATCTTCCAGGCGGTGGGGGAAGCAGTAGTCGCTGGGCGCTTTGGCAGCCGCGGCGCGCTGGACGTCCGCCTGGGGCTTATTGCCCAGCGCGTCGCAGAAGCGGGCCAGGTGGTAGTGCACCAGCGGGTAGTGCTGGCCCTTGGCGGCGGCTTCCTCCAGGATGGCGGCGGCCTCTTCGTACAGGCCCGCGCCGGCATATTCCAGCGCCAGTTCGATGCACCAGTTGGCGTTGCCGCAAATGGCGTCCAACAGGGCGGCGCGCCCGTCCCCGCCCTGCTCCCAGCGGGCGGCGTAGTCCATGGGGTCAATGGCCAGGGTCTCGCGGGCAAAGGCCGCGGCCTCCGCGCCACGGCCCAGCCGGCGAAGCAGGGCGGTTTTCAGGGTGCGGGCCTTCATGTTGTGGCAGCCCATGACAAGGCTGCGCTCCGCGTGGGCCAAAGCCAGGGGATACTCCCCCTCCGCGGTTTTTACGCAGGCCATGGCGTAGAAAGCCGGGCCCTGCCAGGCGCCGCTCCAGGTGGCTTTGTAAAAGGCGTCGTAGGCCTCGGCATCCCGGCCCTGCCAGTGCAGGCACAGGCCAAGGTTATAATAGGGTTCGCTGTCATAGGGGTTGGGGTTTGAACGGGTATACTTGGCCACGGCCGCGCGGAAATAGGGTTCGGCCTCGGCAAAGAGGCCCCGCCGCATCAGCAGAAGGCCCATGGCGTTGTTGGTGCGCGCGTCCGTCGGATCCCGCCGCAGGCCTTCAGCGTAATAATCTTCGGCCAGGTAGGTGGCGTGACGATATTGCTCGATGTGCTGGCCGTAGAGGAACAGGTCCTCATTCGTGGGGACTTCGGCCGGGGCTGGGATGGCCTTGGCGGGGTCCGGCGTTTTTTCGATCTTCTCCGCCTGGGGCGTATACGCCGCCAGCAGCCGGCCCGCAGCGGTGAAGACCTTCAGCGTCAGGGCAGTGGCGTCGGAGCCCGCCCCCTCCACCCGATGGGTGAGGGTGTGTATGGGGGAGAGGTCCAGCACCTGCTCCCACAGGGGCGCGCCGCCTTTTTCCAGCACCACGCGTGCGCCGGGGAACTCGCCGCTGGCGTACACGGCAAGCTCGGCGGCGGTGCCGTCCAGGGCCAGGTGCACGGCCGCGTCCACGCTGGCGCAGTGCACCATGCCCGCGTCCTTGTAGGGCATGAAATACTGGGTGAAGGTCTTTTCCTCATAGGGGGCCATCCAGGTGAAGTCGGGCTGGTTGTCGGTGAAACAGCCGGTCATCAGCTCCACATAAGGGCCGTCCTCGTCCGTCAGATTGCGGTCCCAGGCCTGGCCGAAGTCGCCGCAGCCCCAGGTCCACTGCTTTTTGCCCGGCGCTACGTGATGGTCGGCCACGTGGAGGATGCCCGCGCGGCGGGCGTGGTCGTACCCGCCCACAAAGTCGTAATCCGAGCGATAGGCCATGTAGGAAGTGGGCACGGGGATGTTTTTATAACGGGAGATGTCCACGCCGGCCGAGTAATCCTGCTTGTAATACACGCCCGTGGCAATGGGGAAGCGGGACACATCCCGCTTGCCGTGGTCCATCACCGCGTGCACATCCGGCGGGAACACCGACTGGGTGTCGTTGTTGACGGGCACGGCCGGGTTTGCCCACCAGAGGAACGTTTGGGGCAGGGGCGTGCGGTTGTACAGCTGGGCGTCGATGCGGATGTACGCCTTGTCCGGATAGATGGTGAAACTGGCCATGCCCTTGGTGCGGAACATGTTCTCGATCTCGCTGACCACCACGGTGCAGCTGCCGTCTGCGTTTTGGCGGATGGTGCAGTCCACCGGGTCAAAGGTGCTGGGACGATGGTGCTGGGGCCAGTTGCACTCGATACCGCCGCTGATCCACGGGCCCGTCAGGCCCACCAGTGCCGGCTTGATGACATGGTTGTAGTACACGAAATCGTAATCGTTGGTTTTGTCATAAGCGCGCTGGATGCGGCCGCCCAGCTCGGGCAGGACCATCACGAACAAATACTTGTTCTCCAGGCACAGGGCTTTGTAGGTGCGGTCCTCTTTTTCGTCGCCGATCTTATCGATCACGCTGTGGGGATACACCTTGCCGCTGCTGCCCTGGTACACGCGCTTTTCCAAAAACATGGGGTTTTTGTCCGGCCTGCCCACGGGGTAGGTGGGGATCACCACATCCTCCCGCCAAACGGCAACGCCCTCGGTGATCTGCTTCATCATCATCAGTCCTCCGCATTTCTATCACAAAGCGCCTGCGGCGCCGTTTTTTCAAGGGGAAAGGCGGGCCCGCGCCTCGTTTACCAAACGCACGCACCGGGCCACCGTGTAGTCCACGATCTGCCGGCCGAGTTCCGGGCTGGCATCGCGGGGGTCGTAACGCACGCTGTAGTCCTCGTTGGGGCCCGTGTCAAAGGTGGCGCTGTCCACGATGCCGAATTGGGTGTTGTAAAGTTTTTCCGGTTTGGGGGGCAGGCGGTCCAGCTGCACGGCTTCGGGGCACAGGTGCAGATAGATGGCCGTCTCGGCCAGGCCCGCATGGCCCAGGCCGGCGCCGCAGCCCTCGAACAGGGCCAGCACCGTCATCACACACTTGCCGGACGCGCGGGACAGCTCTGCGCACACCCGCTGTAAAATTTCCAGCTGGGCGTCGGCGCCGTGGCCGTTGAGCCACACCACCTGGGAAAAGCCCATGTCCAGCAACATCTGCGTCTGCCGGCGCACGATGGCCTCGAACAGGTCCGGCGGCCAATAAAAGCTTTGCACGCTGTTGGCGGGAAAGTCCATGCCTACGATTTGCTCGCTGCCGGCAAAGCCCAGTTTGCGCAGCGCCTCGGGGCTGCGGGGGGTCTCGGTGCCGATGTACAGCGGCGGCAATACCACGCCGCCGGTCTCCCGGGCCGCGCGCAGGGCCACGGCGTGGGCGTTGGCGGTGTCCATGCCCATCCCCATATGAGGGCCGTGCCACTCCATGCTGCCCACGGGCTGGTATACCAGGCCCTGCCGAACAGCCTGCAAAAGCTCGGCGGGTGTCAGGGTCTCAAAGCGGATCTTGCACATGTGCTCACTCTCTTTGTGCGCCCCGCGGGGCGCGGTTTTTAAAAGAAAGGGCCGCGGAACAAAAAGCCATGCTCCGCGGCCCGCAGTGTGTTTAGCTGACGTACTCCGGCATGATGGAAGCCAGGTCGTCGCCGTATTCCACGATGGTGGCGCTCACGGCGTAAGTCTCGGGGATCTCGGTGCCGTTTTCCAGATAGTCCAGCATCTCCTGGGCTGCGGTGCCGCCCACGTCGCGGGCAGAGAAGTAAGCCGCAGCGCGGAAGCAGGAGTCGGGGTTGGCGAACTCGTCCTCGCACAGGTAGGCACCCAGGCCCACCACCATGGAATCGGCGCCCAGGCCGGCGGACTCGATGGCGCGGGCCGCGCCCTGGCTGCTCTCGTCGGAGACGCCCAGCACCAGCCACTTTTTGATCTCCGGGTGGCCGGTGATCACGGCGTTGGCGGCCTGGTTGCCGTCCTCGGCAGTGGTATCGCAGTCGGCTTTAAAGATGCGGGCTTCGGGGAAGTCGGCCAGGCCCTCGGCGATGGCGGCCAGCTCGCCCTCGGTGCGGGGCACGCAGGAGGACACGGTGTCGGCGGTCATCAGCAGGATGCCGAAGCTCTCGTCTTCGGCCAGGTTGTTCTCCTTCACGTAGTTGACGCCCCACTCGCCGGTGGCTTTGCCGATGTTGTAGCCGTCAATGCCCACCCAGGGCGCCAGCTTGTTGCCCTCTTCGTCCTCCAGGGCGTCGTCCACGGCGATCACGGGAATGCCGGCCTCCGTCAGCATATCCACGGTAGTCTGGCTCAGGTTCTGGTCAGGCACGCACACCAGCACGCCGTCCACCTTGTCGGCGATCACCGTGTTCAGCTGCTCCATGTAAGTGGCGGCGTTCAAATCGCAGTCCAGGTACTTCCAGGTGTGGCCGGCGTCCTCCACCACTTTCTGAGAGGCCGCGCCCTCCTGGATGAACCAGGTGGCGGTGCCCATCTTGTAGATGCCCACAATGGTCTTTTTATCCGTGGACGCAGGGGCGGCAGAGGAAGGCGCCGTGCTGGACGCAGGGGCAGAGGCCGGCGTGGATGCCGGCGCGCTGCTGGAGGCGCCGCCGCAGGCGGTAAGGCCGGCCAGCATGGCCATCGAGAGCGCTGTTGCAAGAGCTTTTTTCCATGTCTTTTTCATAATGCTTCTCCTTTTCAAATGTGTTTCGGGCAAAGCGGGCAACGGCTGCCCGCGGGAAGGCGAAAAAACTTAGCTGTGCACCTTTTTCTCCGGCATCGAGATGCCGCGGGCGGCCATGCTCTCGGCCAGGGCGCGCTTGTCGCGGCTGTGCTTGCGGTAGAAGTCGAAGGCCAGCGCCACCACCAGCAGGGCGCCTTGGGCCACCTCCTGCCAGAAGGTCTGAACGCCCACCATGTTCAGGCCGGTTTTGAAGCCTTGCAGCACCAGCATGCCCAGGAAGGTGCCGAAGATGGTGCCCACGCCGCCGGTGAAGGCGGTGCCGCCCAGCACGGCGGCGGTGATGGCGTCGAACTCCAGCCCCTCGCAGGCCGAGGGCTGGCCGGAGTTCATGCGCGCGGCCAGCAGCACGCCGGCGAAGGCGGCCAGGCCTGATTCCATGATGTGCAGCTTGAAGATGATGCGGGTGGGGTTCAGGCCGGCCAGGCGCGCGGCGTATGTATTGCCGCCCAGCACGTAGATGCTGCGGCCGAAGTACGTTTTGCTGAGCATCACGCCGAACACGATGAAGGCCACCAGCAGCACCAGCACGGGGATGGGCAGCACGCCGAACAGGCGGTAGTTGCCGAATTTGATGAACGTTTTGTTGCTGACGGCCACGGCCTTGCCGTTGCACAGGATATAGGCGATGCCGCGCACCACGCTCATGGTGGCCAGGGTGGCGATGAAGGGCTGTAACTTGAGGAAGGTGACCAAGGACGCGTTGACGGCGCCCACCAGGCAGCCGGCGGCCACCGCGATGAGCAGCGCCAGCACCACGGGCACGCCCGCCCGGGCCAGAATAGCCGCCAGCACGCCGGCGCAGGCCGCCACGGAACCGGCGGACAGGTCGTTCTGGCCGGCGATGATGAGGTTCGTCTCGCCGATGGCCACGAAGCCCGTCAGCGAGCAGGCGATCAGAATGTTGATCATGTTGGTGCCCGACACATAGTTGGGGTTTAGGCAGCCGAACAGGATCACCAGCAGCACCATGGCCACGATCAGCGTGATCTTATCGGCAAAATCGCTTTTTTTCAGTTTGGTCAGTGCGTTTTTCATTGTTGCGGTCCCTCCTGTTGTTCGCTTTGGGAAGTGTCGGTCATCGCGTATTTCAGGATGATCTCCTCACTGAAGTCCGGCCGGGCCACCTCTCCGCTGATGCGGCCCTCGCGCATCACCAGGATACGGTCCGACAGGCCGATGATCTCCGGCAGCTCGGACGAGATGACGATCACGGCCATGCCCTGGGCGGCGCACTCGGTGATGATGCGGTAGAATTCCGCCTTGGCGCCCACGTCGATGCCCTTGGTGGGCTCGTCCAAAATCAGCACCTTGGGGTGCGTCTCCAGCCAGCGCGCCAGGATCACCTTCTGCTGGTTGCCGCCGGACAGCTGGGCGATCAGTTTATCCGAGTCCGGCGTTTTGATATTCAGTTCCCGTATCTCGCGCTGGGCGATCTCCTCCTCCTTGTCCGTCATCAAAAAGCCCACTTTGTTCAGCAGGTTTTTCATCATGGATACGGTGATGTTGCCCCGCACGGAGATGTTGGGCAGAATGCCCTGTAATTTGCGGTCCTCGGGCACCATGGCAAAACCCAAGGCCAGCGCCTGTGCCGGAGACTTCGGGGCCACCGCCCTGCCCTCCAGGGTGATGGTGCCCGCGTACACCGGGTCCAGCCCAAACAAAGCGCGCATCACCTCGGTGCGCCCGGCGCCCACCAGCCCCGCGAAGCCCAGGATCTCGCCGCGGCGGGCGGTAAAGGTGACGTCGCTCACATAAGGCGTGCACAGGCCCTCCACCTGCAGCAGGGGCTCGCCTGAACCGTCGCCGTGGGGCAGGGCGTTGAAGATGTCCCCCAGGGAGCGGCCCACCATCAGGCGGATCAGCTCGTCCTCCGAGGTGGTGGCCTGATCCACAATGTCCACCAGGCGGCCGTCTTTGAAGATGATGACCTTCTGCGCCACCTGGGCGATCTCGTTCATGCGGTGGGACACGTAAAAAATGACTTTGCCCTCGGCCTTCAGCTGGCGGATGATCGCGAACAACAGGTCGATCTCGTTGTCGCTTAGGCTGGCGGTGGGCTCGTCGAAGGCGATGATGGCTGAATCGCGGTTGATGGCCTTCATGATCTCCACCATCTGCTGGTGGGCGATGCTCAGACTGCCCACCTTGGT
>CAJMEU010000014.1 GCA_905212515.1 uncultured Oscillospiraceae bacterium
TTGGTGGGAGAGGATGGATTCGAACCATCGAAGCGAAGACGCAACAGATTTACAGTCTGCCCCCATTGGCCACTCGGGAACTCTCCCCTATTCAATTGACACCCCGGATAAGCAACGGGTGCTTTGCTATTATAGCAACTCAGCCGCGCAAAGTCAAGCTCTTTTTACGAACTTTACTACCCCGAGGACGCTTATATATAATACCAGACAGCGCGCGTTTTGTCAATGGGAACGAGACAAAAAATGCAGTTTTTTGCCTTATCCCTCTGGCACAGCTTCTGCCTGACGGCATGGGCGGCAAAGAGGAAAACCGGCGGCTGTACTTTTGTGATTTTGCACAAATTTGCTCACAAAAGTTTCATGTTGTCCATTTTTGCAAAATCTGTTACAATAGAGGCAGCGACAAATACAAAGGAGGTTTTTTCAATGGAAAAGACACGCGTTGCGCTATTGGGATGCGGCTTTATTGCCAATATCCATGCGGAGAGTTACAGCCGCTTTGTCGGCGATGCCGAGGTTGTGGCCGTATACGGCCACAACAAGGCCCACGCCAAGGAATTTGCCAAACAACACAACATTCCCGCCTGGTATGATGACGTGGATGCCCTGCTGGCCGCCGAGCAGGTGGATGTGGTGGATATCTGCCTGCCCAACTACCTGCACCATGAGGTGTGCCTGAAGGCCGCCGAAGCAAACAAGCACGTGATCTGCGAAAAGCCCCTGGCCCTGACGCTGGAACAGGCCGACGAGATGATCGCAGCGTGCGAGAGCCGCAACTTGAAACTGATGTACGCCGAAGAGCTGTGCTTTGCCCCGAAATATGAGCGTGTGCGCGCGCTGGTGGAGGCCGGCGCCGTGGGCGATGTGTACATGTTGAAACAGGGCGAAAAGCACAGCGGCCCCCACAGCCGCTGGTTTTACCAAAAGGAGACGGCCGGCGGCGGCGTGATGATGGATATGGGCTGCCACGCCCTGGCCTGGTTCCGCTGGATGAACAAGAACAATCCCGTGAAAAGCGTGTACGCCTCGATGAAGACCGTGCTGCACGGCAGCATCACCGACTGCGACGACAACACCATCACCATGGTGGAATTTGAGAACGGCGTGACCGGCCTGGCCGAGGACAGCTGGGCCAAACAGGGCGGCATGGACGACCGCATTGAAGTGTACGGCACTAAGGGCGTGTCTTATGCGGATCTGTTCCAGGGCAACGCGGCCTTGACCTACAGCCTGGACGGCTACGATTATGCCATGGAAAAGGCCGGCAGCTCCCAGGGGTGGACGTTCACCATCTTCGAGGAGGCTTTCAACCAGGGATATCCGCAGGAACTGAGCCACTTCATCCACTGCGTGCGCACGGGCGACACCCCCGTGGTGACGGGCCGGGACGGCCGCGCGGTGCTGGAGATCATTTACGCCGCCTATGCCTCAGCCAAAAGCGGCGCCAAGGTGGAGCTGCCCTTTGAGCCCAAGGGCCTGAAATATCCCATCGAACTGCTGCTGGGTTAAAGGCCATGGATATCAAAACCTTTGATACCGCCGCTCTGGCTGCCGAATATGCCGCGGACACGGTGGAGGTCCTGCTGCGGGAAAAGCCGGATGCCGTGCTGTGCCTGGCCGCGGGGCACACTTCTCTGCCCGTGTTCGACGAGCTGGCGCGGCGCGGGCTGGATTTTTCCCTGGCGCGCGTCATCGGCCTGGACGACTGGCTGGGCGTGGGGCCCGATACCGACGGCAGCTGCGCGGCCTTTCTGGGACATAACTTCTTCAGCCGGGTGAACCTGAAGCCGGAGAATATCCGCCTGTTCAACGCCCTGGCCCCGGACCCTGAGGCCGAGTGTGCCGCCATGGAGCGGCAGCTGGCCGATTGGGGCGGCCTTGACTACCTGCTGCTGGGCATGGGCATGAACGGGCATCTGGCCCTGAACGAGCCTGGGGACAGCTTTGCCCGCCGCGCCCACGTGGTGCCTTTGGCGGACACCACCAAGCAGGTGGCGCCCAAATACTTCCCCGCCGGCATGCCGCCCATCACCCAAGGCATCACCCTGGGCATCGCGGACTTTATGGAGGCGCGCTGCATCCAACTGGCGGTATTCGGCGCCCACAAAGCGCCGGTGGTGGCACGCCTGCTGGCGCAAGCCCCCAGCGAGGATCTGCCCGCCACAGCGCTGAAATCGCTGCCCCAGGCACAGCTGCTGCTGGACCGGGCCGCGCTGGACGGGACGGCCGAAAAATAAAAAGAAAAGCGCGCGGGAGCCTTTTGCCCCTGCGCGCCTTTTTAATATACTTTATGGCTGACCATCTCATTCACGCGGGCCAGCGTGGCGGCGCGTTTCTCGTAATCCTGCAGCACCAGGCCCATGTACAGGCTGTCCACAATGGCCAGCTGGGAGATGCGGGAAAACATGGTCTCGGTGTAGAAATCCGTCTCCACATCGCCCGTCACTAAGGCGATATCGGCCCACTTCAGGATGTGGGTGCCCTTGAAATTGGTGATGGCGATGGTGGTGGCGCCCCGCTGCTTTGCCATACGCAGCGCGTCCACCGTATCCCGGGTGGCGCCGGAATGAGAGATGCCCACGGCCACGTCGCCCGCACACAGGGTGCTGGCGCAGATCTGCTGCAGATGGTTATCGGAATAGGCCCGGCAGGGCAGACCGATGCGCAGCAGCTTGATGACCATATCGCTGGCCACAGCGGCTGAGTTGCCCACACCATAGATATCGATGAGGCGGGCACCGGCGATGGCCTGCACCGCGCGCAGATAACTGCCGCGGTCCAGCATCCGGCGGGTGTCCTCCAGCGTGCCCACGGCCATGGTGAGCATGCGATCCGGAATGGCGGCCAAATCGTCGCCCGGCGCCACGCGCACATCCAGCAGCTGCTTTTCCGGCCGGGGCGCGGCCGCTTCAGCGGCCAGGGCCAGGCGCAGGGCGGCCAGACTGTCGTATCCCAGGGCGTGCAGAAAACGCATCACTGTGGGCTGGCTGACGCCGGCCCCTTCCGCCAGCGCCGCCAGGGTAAGGGCCATGGCGCGGGCGGGGGCGGCCAGGATGAGATCGGCCACTTTGCGCTCGGATGGGCGCAGGGCGGTATAGTGGGTCTTGATGCGCTGGACGGCACTGTCCATAAAGGAAGCCCCTTTCTGTTTTGTTTCATTGCCCCGCTTTTCAGCCGGTAAATTTTCCACCTATAAGCTTCCGCAATGGCGCGGGGCCTTCCTCGCGGGAGGTCCAGGACGCCCCTAACGGGAGGATCGTGCGGGTTTTCTCACAGGCGAACAAGGCAAGATCATTTTCCTGTGCACTGCGGGGCAGCGGCTGGTTACTGCTGAAAACAGCCGGATAGCGTCGCGCTTACATCCAAGGCATGATAGGAGGCAGGATACAGAAAGGATGCCCCGCAGGGTCAATCATCACCCGCCAGCGATCGTCGAATTGGATTTCCGATAGGGTCGCGCCGCACGACAGGGCATACTTCACGCCCTCTTCCACATCCTCGACATGGAAGTCCAAATGTGCCATCTGCTGCTGCTCGTCCAGTGCTGCGGGCCAAACGGGCGGGACATAATCGTCTACCTGCTGAAAGGTGATCCAAGTTGGCAGTCCCTTTTGCTCCAAATTGGCCAATACCGTATACTCTTCGCCTTGGAACCGTGTCCAGCCAAGCAGCTTTTCATAAAAGGCGGACAGTTCATCCGCATGATCGGAATCCAGGACAGTATTCCATCCCACAAGTTTTAGCGCCATCGCATGTTCCCTCCGCTTTTTTACCGGCTATCAGTCCCGGTTTGCCGCATATGCCGCAGGCCGGAGCACCGGCTCACAAGGGCCAAAACCGCCTGCGGTTGTTTTTCATTATACCTCTACAGCGGACGATGTGCAAGCGTGATGTAGAAATTCTACATTTATTCATTGACTTTGTAGCATCGTTATGCTATGCTGGAACCAGCGAAAGGAGATACGCGGCCCTATCCCTTCGGATAAATACAAGGCGTGTATCACATGCATATGAAACCTGCGAAAAAAGCTGCCGACATGACCGTGGCCGAATTGGCCAAATACATCGACCAATCCGTGCTGAAGCCCGAGTTTACCGAGGCGGATATCCGCAAGTATATCCAGGAGGGCATCGACTTCGGCTGCCGCACCGTGTGCATCAACCCCGCTTCCCTGCCCATTGGCATCGAGATGTGCGAGGGTACGGACACGGACATCTGCGTGGTGTGCGACTTCCCCTTCGGCCTGTCCACCACCGCTTCAAAGGTGATGCAGGCGGAGGAGTACTGCAAGACCGGCAAGGTGTTTGAGCTGGACATCGTGGCCAACTACGGCTGGATCCGCAGCGGCAAGTGGGACGACGTGCAGGCGGATATCAAGGCTGTGTGCGACGTGTGCCACAAATACGGCACGGCTGTAAAAGTGATCTTCGAGGTGGATTCCCTCACCCTGGACGAAGTGAAACGCGCCACGGAAGTGGCCATTGCCGCGGGCGCGGATTTTGTGAAAACCTCCACCGGATTCTTCACCGGCGGCAAGAACGAGGGCGCCACGCTGGAAGTGGTGCAGGCCATGATGGACACGGCCCAGGGCCGCTGCAAGGTCAAAGGCGCGGGCGGCATCCGCACCCGCGAGCGCTTTTTGGAGCTGATCGACATGGGCATCGACCGCATGGGCATCGGCTACCGCTCCACCCCGGTGGTGCTGGGCTGCACCCCCGAGGAAGCAAAGGCACAGCGCGGCAAAGCGTAAAATTACAAAATGGCACAAGGGCCGTCCCCAGCGGGGGCGGCCCTTGTACTTTATGGAGAGAAATTTGAAAAAAGCAGCTTGTGTTCAGCCGCCGATGGAGGCGGCAAGACCCAGCTCCCGGGCCAGTTGCTGCCAGGGCAGCAGATCCTGTTCGCGCAGCATAGGGCCATCCCCCATCGGGTAATCAAGACCCAGGGCCGCATACTTGTTTTTGCCCAGCGTGTGGTAGGGCAGCAGATCCACTCGCCCCACACCGCAGTCCCGGGCCAGCTGGAAAATGCCCCGCATGGAAGCCTCGTCGTGATTGAAACCGGGGATGACCGGCACCCGCGCCACCACCTCTGCGCCGCTGGCTGCGGCGCGGGCCAGGTTTTGCCGGATGAGGGGCAGGCTGCCGCCTGTCACTGCCCGCAGACGGGCCGCCTCGGCGTGTTTCACGTCGAAGAGGAACAGGTCGGGCTTTGTGGTGCAGGCGTCCCAGGCCTCGGCGGAAAAGGCGCCGCAGGTCTCCACCGCCGTGGAGAGGCCGGCGCTTTTGCACAGGGCCAGGAAAGCGCCCAGCCCCTCCGGCTGGGCAAAGGGTTCGCCGCCGGAGACGGTGACGCCACCACCGGAGGCCTGGTAATAGTCTTGATCGCGCGCCACTTCCGCCAGAAGGCTTGACGGGGTGCGCTGCCCGCCGCACAGGCGCAGTGCGTTTTGTCCGCAGGCCTGTACACAGGCGCCGCACACAGCGCACAGCGTCCGGTCCAGCACGGGTTTTCCGCCGGGGACAATGGTGCGGGCCCCCCTGGGGCAGGCAGCCACGCAGGCTCCGCAGGCCGTACAGCGCCCCTCGAACCACAAAAGCTGGGTCTCCGGGCGCTGGCTCTCGGGGTTGGCGCACCAGGGACAGTGCAGGGGACAGCCCTTCAAAAACACGGTGGTGCGGATACCCGGCCCGTCTTTGGTGGCAAAACGCTCCACTTCCATCACGCGCAAAAGAGGCTCAGTCATAGAGGACACGGCTCATCAGCTCCTTCTGGATATCGGGCTCCAAATTGACAAACACAGCCGAAAAGCCGCTGACCCGCACAATGAGGTCGGGATACTTTTCCGGGTGCTTCACCGCATCCTCCAGCACGCCCGGCTGGATCACCGTGACCATCAGATGGCAGCCGCCGCGCTTGAAGTAAGTGCGGAACAGCGCCTTGATCTTGTCGCGGTTGTCGCGGAAGAAGGCGGTGGAGAACTTGATATTCTGTACCGAGGCCCCGTGCAGACGGGCGTCGAATTTGGCCAGGGAGTTGAGCATGGCCGTGGGGCCATGGGTGTTGGCCCCGCCCTGGGGGTTATTGGCCGGGTTCATGTACTGGCCAGCGCGGCGGCCGTCCAGCGAGGCAGCCGTGCGGCGGCCCCACTCGGTATTGAGCTGATTGTTGCTGATGACGATGAGGTAATATTGCATACCGGCCGCGATGCCCCGGTCCCGCACGCCGTTGGCCACATACCGGTACAGCCGGTCGGCCATGGCATCGGCGGTGTCCAGATCGTTGCCGTATTTGTCGCAGCGCCACAGATCCAGCCGCAGGGCCTCGTCGCCGGGGCCGCTGAAGTCGCGGCCCGCCGCCGCCACCAACTGGGGCAGCGTGTATTTTTTCTGGTCGTACACCAGGTCCTTCACGGCCCACAGGGCATCGGACGTGTTGATGTTGCCATAGGTCTCGTTGGTACCGCCCAAATAGCGCACACCGCCGTCCAGCACGGCCTTGCCGCGGGCGATGCAGTCGTCCATCAGCAGGCTGGTGAAAAGGAAGCTCACTTCCCGGTTCATGATCTGGTACGAGTACGTCTGCGCCTGGACGGAGAGGTCTAGGTAGTGATCCAGCAGCTTCGTGTACTGCTGCCACAGTTCTTCAAAGGTCACCAGCTGGCCGGCGGGCTTCAGGGCCACGGGGCCGCACTTCTTTTTGCCGTCCATGGGGTCAACGCCGTCGTTCAGGGCGATCTGCAGCAGTTTCAGCAGGTTGATGCAGGTGTTGGGGGTGCCGGTGCTTTGGCCGGCGATGACGTACTCGCCGCAGCCAAAGGGCACATACTGTTCGGCCGTGGGCCGGTCCACGCGCATGGCGTGCATCACCGCGGGCACGTTCACTTCGTCGTTGTACAAGGTGGGATAGGTGGCGCCCCGGCCCAGGGCCTCCAGGGCCATATCCCACACGTCCTCGGGCGTGTCCTGTGTGATGCGCAGGGTGAACTGGGGCTCCACATAGCGCAGCTCGGCCGCGGCGCGCAGGCCCAGGCGAAGGAAAGCGTCCGCCTCGGCGGGGTGCTTGCGGCCATAGCCGCCCACGATGATGCGGCCGTTAACTGTGGTGCGGCGGTTCTCGATCATGCGCCAAAGGCATTTTACATATTCATAGGCCTCGTCCTCGGTCAGCCGGCCCTTGGCCAGATCCCGGGCCAGGTAAGGGCCAAGCAGATCGTCCAGGCGGCCATAATTGATGACGCCGGCCAGCAGCGCGTACAGCCAGAATAACTGCAGCGCCTGGGAAAAGGACGCCGGCGCGCCATGGCACACGGCCTCCAAATCCTCCGCCATGCGGCGCAGCCGGGCCCCGCGGGCGGCGTCCGCCTCCCGCGCCAGGTCCAGCGCCTGGGCCGCGTAATGGCGCGCGCAGGTGCAAAACAGGTCCAGGCAACCCTCGCCGGCCCGATAGAACGCATTGTTTCCGTTTTCCCGCCGGCCCCGGCTGATGCGGGCGCGCAGGCCGTCCACGCCGCCCTCCAGCAAAGCCTCGTAATCCAGCATCATGCCGGACAGGCGGGCCGTGGCGATGAGGGGATATTCACAGTCGATGAAACGGCCGATGGTATCGTCCGTCAGCACATCCCTGCAGTACAGCGTCTTGAGGTCATGATCCAGCCAATACTGGTACAGCGCGTCCAGCCTGGCCTGCTGGGCGTCATCCAGCTTTTCTTTCAGCGCCTTCAGCTTGCCGAACACACAGTAATGCCCCACGCCGCCCAGAGAGGTGACGCAGCCAAAGCCGATGGGCAAAAAGTCCAGCCGGCCGGCAAACATATCCTCCGGCTCGATGCGGCGCAGCAGCGCCGGGTACAGCACTTGCAGACAGGCCAGTTCCCGCTGTTCCTTCGCGGCGCCCAAGTGGGCGTCGTATACCTGAGTGTACCGTTCCATCAGGTCCAATTGCTGGGCAGGCGTCATCTGCGGGGGCAGCTTCCGGCTGACCTCCACGTTCTGCACGCCGTCCACATCAAATTTTGCCATGGGGATGCCTCCTTTCGCCTGGCGGCGCGGTCAGTGCTTGCTGCGCTCGGCGTCGCGCCAATTGTCCCGGTAGCCGCCCATCAAATCCACAAAGCGCTTGGCCGTCAGGTGCGGGCGGGTGATGGCACTGCCCACCACCACGGTGTGGGCGCCCAAATACAGGCACTTGATGGCGTCCTCAGGCGTATAGATGTGGCCCTCCATCACCAAATAAGCCTCGTCACCCATGTCGCGGCACATGCGGGCGAACTCCCGCAGGTCCGGGTTCTCGATGTGGGCCGTCTCCTTGGTGTAGCCGTACAGCGTGGGGCCCACGATATCGGCCCCCAGGTCCACGGCGCGGCGGGCCTCGTCGTAGGTGGACACGTCGGCAAAAAGGATGGCGTCGGGCAGTTCCTGCTTCACCAGGGGCAGCAGTTCCCAGGCGGGGCGCCCTTCGTGGGTGATCTGGCTGGTGCAGTCCAGCGCAATGATCTCGGCGCCGGCCTCCCACACCTGCTTCGCTGCCTCCAACGTGGGGGTGATGAACACATCCGTGTCCTCGTGCCAAATTTTATAAAGGCCGATCATGGGCAGTTCGGGCACGGCGGCCTTGATGGCGCGGATCTGTTCGGGCGTGTTGGCGCGGATGCCCACGGCGCCGGCCCAGCGGGCGGCCTCGGCCATTTTCACCACCATATCGTCGGTATAGATGGGGTCGTCACGCTGCACCTGGCAGGAGACGATGAGCCCGTTTTTAAAACTTTCCAGAATGGCTCTTTTCCTCGGGTCGTTTGTTTTCATCAAAAAACCGCCTTTCTCACTGGATGGTTCACAGGGGAAGCTCCCCCAACACCAGTATAGCAAAAGCGGTTTGCAATTTCAATAACATTTTTGCAAAAATGAACATTTTTGTACATTTTTAAACTATTTCAAGATTCTTAGGCAGCTTCATCCGCGTTTTGGGCTTGGTGGTGTAAATTTTATCAAAGCTGGAAAGGTCCGCCAAGGTGTAGAAGCCCTTTTTCTCCAGCTTGGAATCGTCCACCAGCAAGTTGCGTTGGGCGGCGTGGTCCATGGCGATCAGCTTCATGTTGGTGCTGGCCATAGCCAGATCAAAGCACTTGCCCTCGGTCACGGACATGCCGTAGCAGCCGATGAAGGCGTGCTGGAAGCGGAAATCCCGCAGCATCTGCTCGGCCAGCAGCCCGGTGAACATATTTTGGTGGGCGTTGTACTGGCCGCCGATGACCACCAGCTCGGCCCGGGGATTGCTGGCCTGGGCCAGGATGAGGGCACTGTAAGTGACGATCTGTACCGGACGGGACAAAAGCAGCCTGCCCAGGGCCGCGATGCTGGTGCCGCAGTCCAGGAACACGGTGTCGCCGTCCTGCACGTTCTGCGCGGCGGCGGCGGCTACGGCCGCCTTTTCGGCCTGGTTGATCTGCACTTTGGACTGCATGGCCAGTTCGCTCATATCCAGCAAGTCGCCGGTATCGCCGGCGCGGGTGGCGCCGCCCTGTACCCGTATCAGCTTGCCTTCCCGCTCCAGTTTTTCAAGGTCCCGGCGGATGGTCGCCTCCGAAGTGCCCACCGCCTGGGCCACTTCCTTTAAATTGATGACACCCCGCTCGTGAATGGCGCGCAGGATGTAAAGACGGCGTTCCGATGCGATCATAAGAAGCTCCATTCCTCCCCGGGCACGTGCCCGCGAAAATCGATTTTCACCTGGGCCTGCACAGCGTCCAGCACCTGCATGGCCTGACAGGACCACCGGCGGTAAGGCGCGCCGTCCAGCACGCCCTGTGCCAAGGCGATAAAATCCCTGACTTCATAATACATGTCCTGGGGCAGGATTTCAAGGCCGAGTTCCCGCGGCTGGCCGCCCCGGGGCAAAAGGCGCACCGCCCGCGGCGCGCCCACGGGCCCGAAGGCCACCGCGCCTTCCTCTCCCGCCACTTCGCAGGGCTGATGGCTGTCGTACACTTTGCTGTAGCGCAGGTCCGCGGTAAAGCCGTCGTATTGGGCGCGCACGCTGCCCACGGCGTCGATGGAGCCGGGCAGGAATGCGCCTTTGGCCTCGATGGTCTTGGGCAAGCCAAACAGCATCACCATCATGTGCACGCAGTACACGCCGATATCCATCAGCGCACCGCCGCCCATGGCCGGGTCAAAGGCGTTCAGCACCGTGCCCTGCCGCCATTTTGGGTAACGGGAGGAATACTGGCAGTAGGACAGGTCCGCGTGGCGCAGGGCCCCCAGACCGCCCAGTGCCTGCCGAACCGCGGCTGTGGCTGGGCTGTGGGCACTGCGCATGGCCTCCAGCAGCACCACGCCGTTCGCATCCGCCGCGGCGTACATCTGTGCCAATTCCTCGCTGCACAGGGCCATGGGCTTTTCGCACAGCACATGCTTACCCGCGCGCATCATCTGGATGGCCTGGGCCGCGTGGCACACATTGGGGCTGGCGATGTACACCGCGTCCACGTCCGGGTCGGCGGCCAGTGCCTCCAGCGAGGTGTAGGCCCGCTTGGCCCCCCAGGCCTCGCACAGACCGCGGGCCTTTTCCGGGCTGCGGGAATATACGGCCTCCAGCACAAACTCCCCATGCAGGCGGGCGCCTGCCAGAAAATTTTCCACAATAAAATTGCTGCCGATGGTGGCAAAGCGCATCGGACTTCCCTCCTCGCCTTTATTTCTTCTTAAATTGTAGCGTATCGCGCGCGGTTTCGCAAGCAAAAAAAGCCCGCGGCACATCTTCCGATATGCCGCGGGCGCGTACGGGCCGCAGGCGATGCTCAGGACGCGCCCAGCATCGCGGCCCCAATGATGCCCGCATCGTTGCCCAGGGTGGCCCGCAGAATGGCCGGGGGCTCCATCAAATCGGCGGCGTATACGGTCTCGCCCACCAGACGGCGCACGGGATTGAGCAGATAATCGCCCTCGTTGCTGACGCCGCCGCCCAAAATGACCACCGTGGGCCGGAAACTGGTGACCAGGCTGCCGATGCCGGCGGCCAGGTAGTTCACATAGTTCTCCACCACACGCAGCGCGGCCTCGTCGCCTTTTTTGGCCGCGTCAAAAGCCGTGCGGCCGCTGATCTTGCGCAGGTCGTTGCCGCACATCTCGCGCATGATGGTACCGGGGTAAGCGGCGATCATCTCAATGGTCTCACGGATGAGGGCCGTGACGGAGGCGTATGCCTCCAGGCAGCCGCGGCGGCCGCAGGTGCAGGGCACGCCGTTGTACACCAGCGTCATGTGGCCGGGCTCGCACCCAAAGCCGTTGCCGCCGAGGAAGATCTTTTTGTTCATGATGAAGCCGCCGCCCACGCCCGTGCCCAATGTGAGCAGAAGCACGTTCTCATAGCCTTTGGCTGCGCCCGCCAAGCTTTCGCCCAGGGCCGCGCAGTCGGCGTCGTTGGCCATCTTCACGGGGATATCCCAATTTTTCTGGAACTCGCCGATCAGGTCGGTATCCTTCCAGCCCAGGTTGTTGGCAAACACGATGTGATGGTTGCGGGGATCGATGGTGCTGGGCGCGCCCACGCCCACGTACTCGATGTCCTGTTCGGTGAGGCCCGCCTTGTGCAGCACCTCCCGCGCGGCGTCCGCCATGTCGCGCACCACCACCTCAAAAGGCCGCGTGCCCAGGGTGGACACGTGATGGTGCGCCAGGAACTCATAATTTTCGTTGATGACGCCCGTGGCGATATTGGTACCGCCGAGGTCAATGCCAAGGTAGTATTTCATGGGGAGATCCTCCCGCCTTCCTTAAAAATTACACGCCCACCTTTTTCAGCACACCGTCCACAAATGCTTTGGCACGGGGGATGTCGCCCTCGTCCAGATGCTCGATGATCAGGGGCATGTTGGGATGATGCTTGGCCAGGAGCTTTGCGTACAGCTCGTAATCCAGCACGCCCAGGCCGGCGGCCGGCAGTTCCACATCGCCGCTGCCGCGGAAAGAGTGGGATTCATCTGCGTCGATGTCCGCGTGTTTCTCGGACATATCCTCGGCCAGCTTGCAGTCCTTGGCGTGGGCCACGCGCATGTAAGGCGCCAGGCGGGCGAACACCTTTTCCAACTCTGCGTCCATGTCGCCGATGTTGGCGCCGGTGAAGTAGTTGGTGGGGTCGCACAGCAGGGCAAGGTTGGGCGAATCCACGTCTTTGAACAAACGCTCGATCTGTTCCACGCTGCCGATGACGTTGTTGATATAGTTTTCGATGATAAAGGTGACGTCGTTCTCCTCGCAGCAGGCCACGATGTCCTTGATGACGGCCAGCACTTCCTGGTAGGTCTCCTCGCTGGCGTTGCGGTCATCCCACACCCAGTCGCTCTCGGCATTATAGGTGCCGGTCTCGCTGGCGATATAGCCGCAGCCCAGTTTGCGGGCGAAGCGGGCCATGTCCTTGAAATAGGCGATATTGGCCGCGCGCTTGGCCGGGTCGGGATGGGCAAAGTTGGTGTAAGCGGACAGAGCCACGATCTGGATGCCTGCATCGCGGAACTTGTCGCGGATCTCTTTGGCCTTCTCGTCCGTCAGCTGGCCCTTGGTGGCGTCGCAGTCCTTGAAGGAAACGTCCAGCTGCACGCAGGAAAACCCGTCCTCCTTCACGCGGCGGATGGTCTCGTCAATGGAATAGGGATAATAACCGGTAAAAATTCCGACCTGGATCATAACGTATACCTCCCTTTTATCGTTTCAGGATCTCGTCCAGCGTGACCGTGCGCTTTTCGCGGATGGACGCATAGCAGGCCTCCACGCAGGCGATGGTTTTGATATTGTCGATGCCGCTGATCTCCGGCGTCTCGCCCTTTTCCACCGCGCACAGCAGGCTGCCCATGGTGCCGCGGAAAGCATCGGGGAACCACACCGTGTCCCACTGGGGCTTGAGCCACTCGTGGGGATAGGCCTTGCAGGCCAGTTCCAAGGTGCTGGGGCAGTGCTCGGGGTAGCGGTGCCAGCCGATGGTGCCCCGGGCGATGCCGTCGGTGCCGTCCACGCGCCAGCGGATGTAGTTGTCCTGGGCGCAGGGTTCCTCGGGCCAGGTCCACACATCATCCAGGTTGGTGGCCATCATGCCGTTTTTGTATTTGTAGCTGACCTGGGTGATGCCGTCCGTGTGTTCGAATTTGGTGGGCGGGTCGGGGGGGCACACGGCGGTGATCTCCTCCGGGTCGCCGAAGAGGTACCGGAAGATATCCACATGATGGATGCCCATGCTGTAGATCTCCAGCTTGTCGTAGTTGCGCAGGAACGCCTGCCAATCCGGGATGGCCCGCATCTCGATGGTGGCCAGCACCGGCTCGCCCAGCAGGCCCTGATCCAGCACGTACTTGAGGGCGCGCATGGATTGGTCGTACCGCATGTTGGAGTTGACGGCCATGGGGATCCCCGCCTCCTGGCACAGGGTCGCCACTTCGCGGGCGTCCTCCAGGGACATGGCCAGCGGCTTCTGGCACAAAATGCCCCGCAGGTGTTTCTGTTTGACGGCTTCGCGCACGATCTCCACCTGAACGTCAGGCGGGGTAGCGATGTCCAGTATCTCGATCTCCGGGTCGGCCACCATCTCCTGCCAGGTGTCATACACGTGGGGGATGTCATACTCCTTGGCCACGGCCTCGCTGACTTCGCGGTTCAGGGAAGTCAGCCCATAGGGGTTGAAGCCCATGTCGCGGTAGGCTTTCAGCTGGCACTCTTTCATGATAAAACCGGCGCCCACGCAGCCGATGCGCCAGTCCTTGCGCTGGGGGCAGGGCGGCAGCGTGGCGTTTTCGATCTGGCGGATGAGTGTCTCTTTGTCCATCATCGTTTGTTTCGCTCCTTTCGGCGGGCGCCGGGCGGCACCCTTTCTGCAAAATTGCGGTTTTATTGACGCACGGGTTTTGCGCGGTTGTACGCGGCCAGCAGAACGATGAGCACCGCGCCCATGATCATGTTTTTGACGCTGTCCGTCACCTGCAGCACAGCCAGGCCGTTGCTGAGAATGATCAGCAGCAGCGCGCCCGCGGCGGTGCCGCTATAGCTGCCTTTGCCGCCGGTGAGCAGCGTGCCGCCGATGACCACGGCCACGATGGAGTCCATGGTCATGCCGTCATAGGTACCGCACTTGATGAAGCCGGAGTTGCCCGCGCCGATGAAGCCGGCCAAGCCGCCCAGCGCGCCGGCCAGCACGTAGTTGAGCATTTTGATCTTGGTGGTTTTGATGCCCGTGAGGAAGGCCGCGCGGTTGTTGTTGCCTGTGAGGGTGAGCTGCTGGCCGTAGCGCGTGCGGCTCAGCAGATAATACATCACCACGAAGAACACGGCCGCAAACAGCACGATGGCCGGGAAGAAGCCGCCAAAGCGGGTGGTGATGAGGGATTTGAACCAATCGGGGGCCTTGGTGTCGTTGGGTTTGCCGTTGGTGGCCACATACTGCAGGCGGCTGACGATGTTGGAGATGTACAGGGTGACGACCATGGGCGGCAAACCGGCCTTGACCGAACCGATGCCGTTGCACAGGCCCACCAGGCCGCCCACCGCCAGGCAGGCCAGCAGGGCCAGCAGCATTTTGCCCACGCCGCTGCTGCCGCTCATCACGCTGACGGCCAGCAGGGCCGTCATGGACATGGTGGCGCCCACGGACATATCGATGCCGTCCGAAATGATGACCAGCGTCTGCCCCGCCGAGGCGATGAGCAGCATGGAAGTGAGGGACAGAATACTGCCGAAGGTGATGGGGTTCAGGCTTTTGGGGTTGAGGATGATGGTGATGAGGAACAGCAGCGCGCTGATGACCAGCGCCATGCCGATCTGGTTGTTCTTGACGAACAGTTTGAATTTGGAGGCAGTGGCTGTATTACTTTTCATGTTTTGGCCCTCCCGTCACTTGCTTTTTCAGGCCGGTGAGCAGCGTGGTGCGCTGTGCTTTCACGGCGAAGATCGTGCCCAGCAGGCCCAGCAGGATGATGGTGTCCGACACCAGATTGTGCCAATAGGTGTTGAACTGGCCGGGCAGCAGGGAGAAGATCTTGGGCACGGACGTCTGCACCAGCAGCTGGAAGCCGACGCCGTACAGGGCGCACATCATAGTGCCCCAGCCGCCGGACAATGCGATGCCGCCCAGGATACAGGCGCTGATGCTCTGCAGGCCGTAGATCTCGCCGGTGATAGGGTTGCCGGTGGAATAGGCCGCCGTGTAGCAGATGCCGGCAAGGCCAGTGAGGAAGCCCACGATGGCATACACCTTTACCTTGGTGAGGGAACTGTCGATGCCGGTGGCGAAGGCGTTGCGCTCGTTGCCGCCAATGGCGTACACATGGTGCAGAAGAGGCGTGCGGCGCAGGTACACCCAGCCCAGATAACACAGCACCAACAGGATGACGCTGGTGGGGATGAAGCCCAGCCAATAAGTATCGTAGAATTTGTTCATCTCCACGGGCACCTTGCCGCCGGGGGCCGGGCGGATCATCAGGTTGATGCCCTTGACGATGTAGATCATGGCATAGCCCGCCAGCAGCGGCGGGATGCGCAGGTAGGATACGATGAGGCCGTTCAGCGTGGCCAGCAGCACCGTGGCCAGGATGGTGATCAGCCAGGCCAGGGGCGCGGGCATGCCCGTCCATTCGGGCAGCATCACGGCCAGCACGTTGGCAAAGCTCATCTGCACGCCGATGGAAATATCGATGATGCCCATCAGCATCAGCAGCGCCTGGCCCATGGTGAGCAGGATCAGCGGCATGTAGTTTTTGAACAGGGTGGCAAAGTTTTTATAGGTCTTGATGGTAAAAAAGCCCGCCGGGTCTTGCACGGCCTGGATGGTGAAGTACACCACCAGAGCGGCCAAAAACAGCACCATGCCCACGTAAGCGGGGGATTTTTTCAGCTCGGTCAATTTGTTTTTCATCTCGCTCACCCCTCCCCTTTCTGGGCCGCGTCGCTCAGGCCCAGCATGGCGGCCACCAGCTTTTCCTCGGTGCGGTCGGCGCCGGCCAGGTGGGCGCTGATGTGCCCTTCGTAGAATACATAGATGCGGTCGGAGATCTCCAGCAGCTCCTCGTTGTCACTGGACACGTAGATCACGCTCATGCCGTCTTCCAGGCACTTTTTCAGGATGGCATGGATCTCGTGGCGGGAGTGGATGTCCACGCCCTTGGTGGGGTCGTCCAGCAAAAGCAGCGAGGGCGGCAGCGCGATCCAGCGGCCCACCACCAGCTTTTGCTGGTTGCCGCCGGACAGGGAGCTGGCCGGGTGCTGGGGGCTGCCGGCCACGATGCCGTAATCGTCCATGGCCTTTTGGGCAAAATCCAGCACCGTCTTTTTGGACAGCGGGGTGAACAGCTTGCCCTTGGTGCCTTTGGCCGCGAAGATGTTTTCGGCCACGCTGCGGATGGGGAACACGGATTCGCGCGCGCGGTCGCCGGAGATGAAGCCCATATCGTCGGCGATGGCGTCCGCCGGGGAGTGGTAGTGCACCGGGCGGCCTTTATAGCGCACCTCGCCGGAGGAGGCGTGCTCGTCCGCCAGGATAGCGCGGATGAAATCCGCCTGGCCCTGGCCGTCCAGGCCGCCGATGCCCACCACTTCGCCCTTATAGGCGCGGAAGTCCACGTGATCCAGCTTGGGCAGCATAGTCAAGCCGCGCACGTCCAGCAGCAGGTCCGCGTCCGAGTGTTCGCGGTGATCCGCCGCGGGGCCGCCGGCAGTATGATCCGGGCGCTTGCCCGTCATGTGGAACACGATCTCGTCCAGGTCCATGTCCTTGATGGCACCGCTGGCCACGGTCTCGCCGCCCTTGAGAATGGTGCAGCGGTCACACACGCGGAAGATCTCATTCATGCGGTGGGTGACGATGATGATGGCCATGCCCTCTTGTTTGAGCTGCTGCAGCGTGTCGAAGAGGATGTCCACCTCATCCGAGTGCAGGGAGGCCGTGGCCTCGTCCAGCACCAGGATCTTGGGCTGCATGGCCAAAGCCTTGGCGATCTCCACCATGCTTTGGGTGCTGGGCATCAAAAACTGCACCAGGGCGTCCGGGTCCACGTCGATCTTCAGTTTATCCAGGTACTGCTGGGTCAGGGCGCGGGCCTTTTTGGCGTCCACCATGCCCGCTTTGCCCTTGGGCTCCATGCCCAGGGTGATGTTGTCCACGATGCTCATGGTGGGGATGAGCGAAAGGTCTTGGTAGGCCACCGCCACGCCCAGCCTGCGGGCGTCGGCGCTGGAGCGGATCTGGACTTGTTTGCCGTCGATGACGATGGTGCCCTCGTTGGGGTTCACCAGGCCGCTGAGCACTTTCATCAGGGTGGATTTGCCGCTGCCGTTGGAGCCCAGCAGCGCCATGATCTCGCCGGAATTCACCTGCAGAGAGGCCCCGCTGAGCGCCTTCACCGCGTCGAAATTCTTGGAAATACCTTTCATTTCCAGCAAGGAGTATCCCTCCATTTATAAGATTCAGCCGGATGGCTGGGTTTGACTTGTTTGGACAGGTTCATGAAAAAAGTGAGGCAGGATATCGATTACGCCGACGGGTGCAAATCCCGTCGGCGTAATCGCACCCTGTATGGAAGCAGGTCCTGCTGCTACTTCTTATTTGAAGTAAGCGGCTTTGGCCTCGTCCACGGACAGGTAAGAAGAGATGGACATCGAATCGGGCATATCCTTCACTTCTTCCAGTCTTTCGGCCATGTTGTCATAGGTCATGATCCACTGGGGCGCATAATAGATCTCGGTCGCGCTGTGCATCTTGCTGGTATCCAGCTCGTTGCCCAGACGGACGTTGAGCGCAACGGCCAGAGCAGTGGCGCCGATTCCCGGAGGGTTCTCGGTGACGATGAACGGGCACACCAGCTCGTTCTCGTTGATCTTGGCGATGCGGCGGATCCAGGCGATCTCCTCGGAAGAGGTGATGCAGCCGGGATAGGGGGCGCCGGCCTCTTCGATGGCGTCCATGATGCCCTGCGCGGACTCCTCGTTGATGATGCCGTCAAACTCCAGGCCGGAGGCCAGGATCTCGCTCATCAGCTGTTTGGCTTCGGGGTCGCTCCAGTTGTGGGCGACGGCCTTCACGATCTCGATATCGGCCGCGGCCAGGTCCTCGGTCCAGCGTTTGCTGCGGATCTCGGTGGCGGAGTTGCCCTCGATGCCCTTAAACTGCACGACTTTGCTGCCGGCGCCCAGGGTCTCGATCACGAAGTCAGAGTTCAGTTTCGCATAAGCGTCCTGATCCACGACCACGTTGAGGATCTTGTCAGAGTCATAGATGCAGTCGGCGTTGACATAGGTGATGCCGGCCTCAGTGGCCTTGTCGATCACAGCGTCCAGGCCGGAGGCGGCGATCGGGTTCACCAGGATGATGTCGTAGCCGTCGTTGATGGACTGCTCCAGCTGCTGAGTCTCCAGCGCGGGGTCATTGTTGGCCACGAAGCTGTTGTACTCGCTGATCAGGCCGGCCTCTTTGGCGGTGTTGGCCGCCTCGGCCATCTGATCCTCGTAGACGGTGCGGTAGGGGTTGCCCTCGACGATGGCGTTGTGCGAGGCGACTTTGAAGCCGCCGGTGGCCGCGGGCGCCTCGGAAGAAGCGGGCGTGCTGGCCGGAGTGCTAGCGGCCGGGGTGCTGGCGGGCGTGCTGGAACTGGTGCCGCCGCCGCATGCCGCGAGCAGCGCGCCGATCATCGCGACCGCCAAGAGTGCGCTAAGAACTTTTTTCATGGTTTGTCCTCCTTGTCAAATTTATAATCAGAGCAGGGCGCTCTAACTACCGTTGTTGTGTGGCCCTTGCGCGGGGCCGTTCTTGTTTTCATTTTACTTCATTTCTGTGCAAATTTCAACATTTTTAATCTTTTTCGTGCATTTTAACGCATTTCACCATTCAGTTTTGAACGTTTTGCCAGTGATGAGCCCTTCCAGAGCCTCCTGGACCACCGGCAGGAAGTTCTGGCGCATGGTAAATTCACAGCTTCCGTTCACCTGGACGTACAGCCTGCGCTGGGGGGCTGTGTAAAGTGCCAGCACGTCGTCATCTTTTTTGCTGTTGCGGTAAATATAGCGGATGACCATGTCCGCTTCACCGGAAAGCTGCGGCACCTGTGCCAGCGCCGCCTCGTCGCAGGCGGCCGAGGTGATCAGGTTGTAAAAGGCGCGGAACTGGGCGCTGTCCAGCGGCTGTCCCCCGTAAGAGGCGGCGATGTTTTTGGCGTCCCCTTCCACCTCGAAGCGGTAGTCCCTGCCGGCGGCAGATATCTCCACGGCCTGCACGTCCGAGATAAAGGGCGAGAGGAACCAGCGCAGCACGAAATCCTCGTACTGCACATGGAGGAAGGACAGGTCCAGGATGCGGTACACCACGGCGTCGTCGTTCAGGGTGACGATATACCCATCCTCCCATTGGCTGATCAGCAGCTTGTAATGTTCCACCGGGGCGTCCGCGCCGTTTTTATAGTCGAATTCGATGCACAGATACGGGTCGTCGAAGCCGTAGGCGGCCAGCGCCTCCTGCGTGCAGTTGTAGTCCACCACGCCCTCGGAGATCAACCCCAGCAGGTCCTCGGCCACCTCCAGCAGGGTGGTGGCGTTTGCCTCGTGCAGGCCGGGTTCCGTCACCACGTGGGTGAGGGCGCCGAAGCTGAGGCCGACGAGCTGCATGTCCGCCCGCTCGGGCAGCACGGCTTTGAGGACGATGGGGTTTTCCAGCGCTCGTCCGCTGAAGGTGATATCCTGCAAAGCGTCCAGCTCGGAGGCTGTATTCTCAGGCGGGATGATGATGTAATCGATATATTTTTCCACCGGCATGGTAAAGCGAATGGAGCGGCTGTTCTTCATCAGCAGTACCGCGCCTCCGCCCTCTTCCATCAGGTAACGGCCACCGCCGATGGGCTCCTCAGCCCCCAGCAGCAGATGCAGGGTGCCGCCGTCGGCATAGGTGATATCCACCCGGGCCTCGGGCTGTGCCAGCCCGTAGTCGGCCAGCGCGGACAAGTCCTCCGTGACGCGCCGGGTATACTGCACGCTGGCGGCCTCGTCCCGCAGCATCTGCACGTACTCGTCATTCACCAGATGGGCCGGCAGGTCGGCCACGGTATAAGCGCCGCCCTCCCAGGTGACGGTGTACCCGCCGTGCTGGTTTTCCACCTCCACGCGGGCCACGTCCTCAGGCGTTTTCTGCACGAGGTACAGCGTCTCATCCGCGCTGGAGGGGGAAGTGCTTTCCGCCGGCGGCCGGGACAGCAGCAGCCATCCCGCCCCGCCCAGCAGCGCCAGCACCAGCAGCGCGGCAAGAAGTATCTTGATGGGTTTTGCCATTATTGATGCCTCCTGGACAGCCACACGCCCACGCCCAGCAGCAGGATCACCGCCGGCACGCCGGCCACGAATAGGTAGCCCAGCCGGTCGGCCTGGCCCTGGCTGATATTAAGGGTGTTGCCCACGATGGTTTTGGGCGTCACGGCGAAGGTCTCCTCTTTCTCGCACAAGGTGTTCAAAAGGCCCAGAAGGTATCGGCCGTTGGCGAAGGAGGCATTGCCCACCGCATAAGACTGCAGCAGTTCGGACGAGCCGGACACCAGCACGTTGGACCGCGCCTGCACCACGCCGGCGTTGGCCTTGTCCCGCAATTGGTAGCTGCACAGCACCAGCGCCGGGAAGGGGCCGTGCCGGGTCGCGTCCGCCGCCGTGAAATCCTCGGCTGCGTCGCTGGGGCGCACACCGGTGGTATCGCCGAACTGCAGCAATGTCTCGGTGTGATAGTTTTCCTGTTGGGAGAATAAGATCTCCAGCGGGCGGCTGACGGGCACCAGCATGGGCGCGCCCGAATCCGGCACCAGCTGGGCGTACGCCTCGCTGACATAATCGGTGATTGCGTAGAACGGCTGGGTGGAGTAGACGCGGGACGCGTCCGTCTCGAACACCAGGCCGTCGCCTGCGCGCACGCCCCAGTCAGCCAGGAAGGCCTCCAGGTTAGGCAGCGCCGCCTGCTGGGGGCTGGCGCAGTAGAACAGCGTTTTGCCGTAGGCGCCGCCGTTTTTCAGGAAAGTGTCCAGCCGGTCGATCTCCTCGTCCGATAGATCGGTAGTGGGGGCCACCAGCAGCACCAGGTCGGTGTCTTCCTCCAATTGGCCCATCAGCAGGTTCACTTCGGCCACGTCGTAGTTGTTGGTCCCCAGCATGGAGGCAAAGGCCGTTATGGGCGTTTCACCGTGGCCGGTGAGCACCGCCGCCTTGGGGATGGAATCGCTGGTGACGTACAGCACCGCGCTGAGGATGGCCTCCTCGGCCCGGGAGGAACCGATGGTGATGGCGCCGGAGGCGGAATAGGTGTAATTGAACAGCTCCTCGGTTTTGACCAGACGGTCCCTGCCGTCCGCCGACACCAGGATATCGCCCTGTTTCATGGTCAGGTCCGGATAGCGTGCGGCGAAGGTGGGGTCGGACTCGTAGTCGATATAGGTGATATCAATGGCGTCCGCGCGCCTGGCGAACTGGCGCATGATCTCATTGGCCTGGGCGTTGTACGTGGAGGTGTTCACGAACCGTTCCTCGGGCGCCAACACCTGAATGTACACCTGCCTGTCCAGGCTTTGGATAAACTGCACGGTGTCGCCGCTCAGCTCGAACAGCTTGGTGCCCGTCAGGTCGATGGCCAGCGGATAGCGGTCGGCCAGCGCGCCCATCACGATGTTGAGCACGGCCACGATGAGGAACCCCACGGCGGCCAGAAGGGCATACACGCTTTTGATGCCGTTTTTGCGATTGAACAGCCGGTTGAAAAAGTGTTTCATAGCGCCCTCCTTATGCGATGCGGCGCTTTTCAAAGGCGCACACAGTCAGGAAGACGAACAGGGCGGTCATGCTCAGGTAAAACACCACGTCTGCCAGGCTGAACATCCCCAGGGTAAAATTTTGATAGTGGGTCTGGAAGGATAAGTCGGTCACGAAGCCCGCCAGCACCGTGTTCTTGATCAGGCCGGCCAGCGAATCCAGCAGCATGAGGAAAAAGCCCACGCAGAAGCCGCCGATGGCGGCGATGATCTGGTTTTCCGTCAGGGCGGAGATCAGCAGGCCCACGGCGATGAGCGCCGCGCCCAAAAGGAACAGGCCGATGAAATGGCCCAGGATCACGCTCCACTCCACCGGTGCAAAGCGGGACAGCACAAAGGCCTCCACCAGGGTGACGGCCATGGCCGCCAGGTATACCAGCAGCGCCGCCAGCAGCTTGCCCATCACGATGCCGGTCGTAGATACCGGGGCCATCAACAGCAATTGGTCGGTGCGGGCGCGGCGGTCCTCGCTCATCAGGCGCATGGTCAGGATGGGGATGAGGAACAGCGTGACGGTAAACATCATCTCGAATAAATTGCGCATATCCGTGGAGTTGCCGTACAGGTTGAAGCTGAAGAAGAAATAGCCCGCGAACAGATCATACACAGCGATGAACACATAGCCCAGCGGCGTGTCAAAATAGGCGTTCAGCTCCCGTTTTAAAATTGCGATCATGCCTGCGGCCCTCCATCCGTGCCCTTTCCTTCCTCCACCAGCCGCAGGAACACGTCCTCCAGCGTCACGTCCGCGCCGCGGACGCCCAACAGGGGCAGTCCAGCCTCCGCCAGGGCAAAGAACACGTCCCGGCGGATATCGGCTTCGCCCCGGCCGGCCACGCGGTATTCCCACACGCCGGGCTCCTGCTGGTCCAGCCGCTCCGCCGTCTCGATGGTGGGCACGGCCGTCAGCACGCGGAGGGCCTCCTCGGGCAGGCCCTCCACCAGCAGGGACATCCTGCTTTTGTTCTGCATGGCCCGCTCCAGGTGTTCGGGGGTATCGTCGGCCACCACCACGCCGTGGTTCAGCACGATCACCCGCTCACACACCGCCTGGATCTCCGGCAGGATGTGGGAGGAGAGGATGACCGTGTGCTCGGCGCCCAATTGGGAGATGAGGGTGCGGATCTCGATGATCTGCGTGGGGTCCAGCCCCACGGTGGGCTCGTCCAGGATGAGCACCTCCGGGTCGCCCAGCATGGCGGCAGCCAGCCCCACCCGCTGGCGGTAACCTTTGGACAGGTTTTTGATGACCCGATGGGTCACATGGGCGACGCCGGCCTTTTCGCACACATCGGCAATGGCCTTTTTGCGGCCGCCCTTCAGTTTTTTCAGTTCATAGACAAAGGCGAGGAACTCCTCCACCTTCATGTCCACGTACAGCGGCGGCAGCTCGGGCAGGTAGCCGATCTTCTTCTTGGCCGCGGCGGCGTCTTTCGCCATGTCGATGCCGCCGATCTTCACCGTGCCGCCGGTGGGCGCGAGGCAGCCGGTGATGATATTCATGGTGGTGGATTTGCCTGCGCCGTTCAGGCCCAGCAAACCCAGCACCTGGCCTTTGGGCACGGTGAAGCTGACATCGTCCAGCGCGCGCTTGGCGCCGTACTCTTTGACCAAATGGCTCACTTCGATCATGGGGCCGCCTCCTTTCCAGTTCATTTACGAAGGGTCACGCATCAGCGGTGTAGGTTTCAAGGATGCGTACCAGCTCCAATATCTCCTCTTTGCGCGGCGAGGAGCCGCCGGGGTTTTCACCGATGATGCGCAGAAAATCGCTGAGTTCTTCCAGGAACATGCCGGTGGGCGGCACGTTGATGCCCGTGGGGATCTTCACCTTTTCCTCCACGTCAAAGGCGCGGGGTGCGGTGTCGAACTGATAGGCCATCACCTGCTCGCCGTCGTGGATGACCACCGCGTTCTCAAAGTAAGCGCGCCAGGTGGCCGTGAAAGGAATATCGGCGTTGTACCAGGCGGCCTCGGCGCACACGGTGCTGTCCCCGAAGCGGTAGGAAAAGCGGTAATGCTCTTTGTAGCCCAGCCCCGGGCGGCCGGCGCTGGTGTAGGCCACCTCATCCGGCTTGCCCAGCATGCTGATGATGAGGTCCAGATCATGGATGTGCAGGTCAAAGGGGATGTGACCGCTTTTTTCCTTGTCGAACAGCCAGCCGTTCTTCACCCAGCGCGGACAGGCCGACAGGCGCAGGAACTGCGCGTCCAGCAGTTTGCCGTACTCGCCCGAGCGCACCAGTTCTTTCAGCACCTTCGAAGGCGGGGCGTACTGCAGCACCTGCCCCACCAGCAGCAGCACGCCTTTTTCCTCGGCCAGGGCGTACATGGCTTTGGCGTCCTCATAGTGCAGGGCCAAGGGTTTTTCGCAGATCACATGGCGGCCGCATTGCAGCGCCTGAGTGACGTGCTGCTTGTGCAGGAAGGTGGGCGTACACACATCCACAATATCCAGTTCCTCTTGGGCCAGCATTTCGTCCAGGTCCGCATACACGTGCACGTCCGTGCCCTGGGCCAGCTTTTGGGCCAGGGGCGAAGGATCGCACAGGGCGGCCACCCGGCAGCCCGGGATGCGGGCATAATTGTTGAAGTGGCCAGTGCCCCTGCCGCCCGCCCCCACGATCCCGATCCTCATTTCACTCGCTCCCACGGCGCTCACACAAACTGGCGCATATAGCGATAGCTCTGTTCGATGCCGGATTTCACGTCCGCAAGGCTGCCCTCGAAGGCGCGGTCCTCCACCTCGATGCAAGCGGGGCCGGCGTAGCCAATGTCGTTGAGGGCCGAGCAGAAAGCGCCGAAGTCCACGCCGCCCAGGCCGGGCAGCTTGGGCGAGTGCCACAGCGCGGGATGGGAGAAGTAGCCGTATTCGTCCAATTTGTCCTGATAAATTTTGATATCCTTAAAGTCGACGTGGAAGAGGCGGTCCTTGAACTCGTACAGGGGCTTGATATAGGAAGCGCCCAGCAGATAGGGGTGGCTGGGGTCGAAGTTGAGGCCCAGGTTCGGCGAGGGGATCAGCTCGAACATCTTACGCCAGATGTACGGCGTGGAGGCCAGGTTGTTGCCGCCGGGCCACTCGTCCTTGGTGTAGTACATGGGGCAGTTCTCGATGCCGATGCGCACGCCTTTTTCCTCGGCGTGCCTGACGATGGGCGTCCACACCTGTACATATTTTTCCAGGTTTTCCTCCACGGATTTGGTTTTGTCCTTGCCGATGAACGTGGTGACCATGTTGATGCCCATGGCGGCGGACACATCGATCAGCTTCATCAGGTGATCCACGGCCACGCCGGCGGCCTCGGCGTCCCCGTCCAGCGGGTTGGGATAGTAGGCCAGCGAGCTGATGGTCACGCCTTTGGCGGCGGCATAATCCAGATAATAGCGCATCTTCTCGTCCGTCAGGCCATTGATATCGATGTGGGTGACGCCCGCGTAGCGGCGCAGGGCTTTGCCCACGGGCCAGCAGCACACCTCCACGCAGCCGAAGCCCACGCCGGCGGCGTAATCGATCACCTCTTCAAAGGTCTGGTCGGGCAAAATGGCGGAAACAAGGCCAAGGTTCATCATGGTACAGTCCTCCTTATTCAATGGTCGGCGGGCCCTGTCACAGGCCCAGTTCATTCAATTTTTCTTTCAGGAAGCGGACGGCCAGGCGGATGTCCGCACCGGCGTTCTTGCCCACTTCACGCTCAATGGTCAGATAACCGTTGTAGCCGATATCCGCCAAGGCCCCGAGATACGCGTCCCACCGCACCTCGCCCTGGCCCAAGGGCAGGTCGTTGAAATAAGTGCTAACGGTGTTCAGCGCCTCGATGCCGCCCTCGGCGAAAATGCCGTACACCTTTTCGGGGCCGGCGTAGAAATTGCAGCGGCCGTCCTTGGCGTGGGTGTGCACAATGGCGCTGCCCGCGGTATAAACGCCTTCCACCTCGTCAACTTTGGTCACCATCACCAAATTTGCGGGGTCGTAGTTGACGCCCAGCCCCGCGCCGCAGGCGGAGAGGAATTCCATCAGACGGGGGATGGGTTCGGGGCCCGTCTCCACGGCGATGGTGACGCCGTTTTGCGCCGCGTAGGCGCCCGCCTCGCGGCAGGCGGCCAGCATATTGGCCCAGCGCGCGCTGGTTTTGTCCTCGGGCACACGGCCGATGTGAGTGGTCACCACCCGGCAGTCCAGCGCCAGGGCAAGGTCTACCGTGCGCTTCAAATAATCCACTTTCTCCGGGTTGTCCGCGGCGATTTCAAAGCCGTGGCCGCCCAGTTCGCCGCACAGGGCCGTCACCTCTTGGGCGCAGGCCCGGACGGTGCTTTTGATCTGGGCGATCTGCCCGGCCGTGGCTTTACGGGGGTCCAGCTCGTTCCAGGCGTAGATCTGTACGCCCGCGGCGCCGCACTGCTGGGAGGCGCGGATGCCGTCCAGCAGCCCCACACCAAACCAGTCGGCCAAAGTACCGATTTTGAACATGGGACGATTCCTCCTATCCGTTGATACGGCAGTGCCGTGCACCCGGGCAACAGCCATTTTGTGAAGCGATGCTTCACAAGGCAAAAAAGGGACCCCTTTTTTGAAATTTTCCCGGGCGCGGCCTGTGCCGCCGTTGTCAATCCGCCACGCTGACCCAGCGGCGCTCTTTGGCACTCTGCACGATCTTCTCGCACAGCAGCATCTCGCGCTTGCCGTCCTCAAAGGTGGCGTAGTCCTCCGGCTTTGCGCCGGCGATGGCCGCGTAGATCTTTTTGAAGTTCTGTTTGAAGGTGTCCGGGAAGCCCTCCACATGGCCGCCCGGGTAACTGATGACGTTGCGGGTGCCCGCGTCCAGGATGGAAGGGTCTTTCACCAGCTCGCCGTTGTCACGCTCACGCCGGCCGATCCACAGGGCGTTCGAGTTCTCGGAATCCCAGTGCATGGCGCATTTGGAGCCCGCCACCGAGACCACCATCTGGTTTTTGCGCCCGGCGAACACCTGGCTGATGTTGCAGCTGGCATGGCCGCCGTTTTCAAAGTGGAACAGCACGGTGGCCCAGTCCTCGGTCTGGATGGGCACCTCGGCGTAATCCTCAGGCCGCAGGGCCATGCCGGAATAAGTATCGATGGGTTTCAAGGGTTTTTTTCGCGTTTTGTGAAAGATGGCAAAATCCGCCAGCACCTCGGTGACGCGCTGTCCGGTGATGTACTCCACCAGGTCTAGCCAGTGGGAGCCAATGTCGGCGAAAGCGCGGGAAGCGCCGGTGGCTTCGGGCTCCAGGCGCCAGCTGTAGTCGGTGTCCAGGAACAGCCAGTCCTGCAGGTAGCCGCCGTGCACGGTGTAGATATCGCCCACCTCGCCGTTTTTCACCATCTGGCGCATCTGGTAGGCCATGGGGTAAAAGCGGAAGTTGAAGTTCATGGCGTTGATAAGGCCCTTTTCCCTGGCGGTGGCGGCCAGCTTTTCCGCCTCCTCCACGCTGCAGGTCATGGGCTTTTCGCACACCACATTCACGCCGTGCTCCATGGCGTACATGGCGATCTCAAAATGAGTGTTGTTGGGCGTGCAGATGTGCACGCAGTCCAGCCGCTCGTTGTCGATCATCGCTTTATAGTCGGAATAGGCTTTGGGCACGAACAGCGCCTTGGCCTTTTCCTCGGCGCCGGCGAAGTCTGTGATGGCCACTACCTCCACGTTCCCCAGCCTACGCAGCTGCTCGATATGGACGGCGCCGATAAAGCCGACCCCCACGACGCCCGCTCTCAACAGTTCCATTTTTTATTCCCCTTTCTTTATCGCAAGAATAATTTTCCGGTCAGATCCTCTTCGAACCGGTAATGCACGTCGATGAAGTACCGCGCCGCGCCGGCAAACTGGGTGTGCTCCGGCAGGCGGCTGTACTGCAGTTCACAGGAGCTGACGAACTCCCGGAAGCCGCAGACGGTGATATGGTCCTGCAAGCGCTCAAAGAAATAATTGCCCAGCGAGCGGCCCTCGCCGCCGATGACGCATTTGCGCACATTGTACAAGGTGATGAAATTGCCCAGCGCAAAGGCCAGGTCCCCGGCCATGGAATCCACCATGCGGCAGATCTGCGGCCGGCCCTCGTCGGCCGCCCGGCCCACCGTCTGGTAGCTGAAGGTGCCGAAGGCCTCGATCTCCTCCGCGGTCATGAATTCCCGCGCGCGCTCGGCCAGCACGCTTTCGCCGATGCGGCGCTCCAGGCAGCCGCGGTTGCCGCAGCGGCACAGCGCGCCGTCGCGCACCACGGAAAAATGGCCGAACTGGGTGGTCATGCCGTTGGCGCCCCGCAGCATTTTGCCGCCGGAGAACATCACCGCGCCCACGCCGCCGGACAGGTTGACGAAAATAGACGGCCCGTCGTCCAAAAGGCCCTTGCCCATCTCCGCATACGCATAACAGGCCGTGTCGTTGAACATGGCCATGGGCACGTCCGGGATGGCCGCGCGCAGGCGGCGCACCACCCACTCGCCCGCCTGTACCGGCAGCACGCTGGAGAACACGCGCTTCTGGTAAGGGTCGATGATGCTGGGCACGATGACGCACAGCGCCAGCACCCTGGGCTGGTGCTCGTCCGCGCGCAGGGCCGCGCACAGAGAGCGGTAACCGTCCGCGATCTGCACCGCATAATCCTGGCCCGGGTCAAACATCTTTTCACGGAAATTTTTCACCGTGCCGCCCAGGCCTACGCTGGCGATCTGCAGCTTCGACTGCAGCCAGTTGACCACCACCACCACGCTGCCCTCGTCGTTCACGTGCAGGCTGTTTGGTTTGCGGCCCTGGCGGCTGGTCTGCGCGGCGCCTCCGTCCAGCAAAAAGCCCGCATCCAGCAATTCCTCCACCAGGGTGGAAACGGTGGTCTTGCTCAATCGGGTGAGAGAGGCGATGTTGGTGCGCGAGATGCCCTCGTTGTCCGCGACCAGAGTGTAGATCTGTTTGAGGTTGTTCTGTTTGATGAGCTGCTGGCTCAGCATCTTCAACGCAAACATCCTCCTTTTTTATTAGTTAGTCCAGTGGCCGTACAAATTATCTGATTTAATTATACCGTTTTTTGGCCGCATTGCAACGGCAATTTGACAAATTTGTATCAATCCACAAGGTTTTTTTGATTTTTTGTGCAATGTCACGTTTTAAAACAAAACGGTTACAATTTTGCAGCGGCAGGCCGTTTTTCCTTTTAAAAAAGCAAAAAGCCCTGTCGGGAAGGCACCGGCGCAAGAAAAAGTTCTTGCGTCGGCCCGCCCAAAGACAGAGCTTTTTTCTTATAAACATCCTGAAACATGTGGAGCCGGCAGACGGATTCGAACCCCCGACCTGCTGATTACAAATCAGCTGCTCTACCAGC
>CAJMEU010000015.1 GCA_905212515.1 uncultured Oscillospiraceae bacterium
GCACGCGGTTTTGGAGACCGCTGCTCTACCAACTGAGCTATACCCCTATATTGACGGTCCCCTGAAATCAGGGCGCTTAAATATAATACCTAAAACAACGCTGCTTGTCAACCCCTCTGGGCAAAAAAGTAGAACTTTTTGTCACCGGCCCCGCGCTGTTTGCCTTTTTCCCGCGAGGCCGGTATAATAAAAAATAAGATCGTTCTTATCCGCGCCTTTATTGTGACGCCGAGGGAGGTGCCCTGCATGTCTGTGGAAGATTATCGGAAAGCACTGAAAATGGGCCAGAAAACGTTCCGCACCTGTGTGGCCAGGGGGGAATACCCTTATCTGCAGGTGCTGGATGATATTTTGGAAAATTCGGAAGTGGAGCGCATGGAGCGCCTGGGCGTGGTGGACGTGCCCATCGACGCCATTGTGGGCACCAAGACGGCCGGTCGCAAAACGGCTTTTGCCGCCAACTTCATGCCTTTGCTGCCCGAGCGCAGCGAGTTTGCCATCAAGTGGATCAATCTGTGCGAGGCCCAGCTCACCGAGGGCATCCGGGATCCCATCCAGGTGTACGAGTTTATGAACCGCTTTTACGTACAGGAGGGCAACAAGCGGGTGTCGGTGCTCAAATACTTCGGTGCCGCATCCCTCCCCGCCAGCGTGATCCGCCTGGTGCCCCACCGCACGGATTCCAAAGAGAACAAGATCTATTATGAATTCATGGGTTTTTATGCCCTGACAGGCATCAATTACCTGAGATTCAGCCAGCCCGGCCGCTTTGCCAAGCTGCTGAAATATGTGAACAAGCAGCCCGGCCAGCCCTGGAGCGAAGACGACAAAAAGACCTTCGCCTCGGTATATTACCGCTTTGCCGCCGCCTTTGCCGCGTTGGGCGGCAAGAAACTGCCCATCACCATCGGCGACGCCCTGCTGGCCTTTCTGAAGATCTACCCCTACGACAGCGTGCCCGACCTGACGGACGACGGGCTGCGCCAGCGCCTGGAAAACGCCTGGCCCGAGGTACTGGTGCTGACGGAGGAAAGCGGCATCGAGCTGTCGCTGGCCGCCGGCGCCGTGCCCGAGGCGCCCCTGATCACCCGTCTGCTGCCGGTGAACAAGGGGGTGCTGCGCTGCGCCTTTATCCACGAGCGCACGCCGCGCACCAGCGCCTGGACTTACGCCCACGAATTCGGCCGCAGCCAGGCCGAAGAGCTGCTGGGCGGCCGTGTGGCCACCACTGCGTATTGTGACGTCCAGGTGGGCGTGAACGACGACGAGATTCTGGAACAGGCCATCCGGGACGGCAGCACGGTGCTGTTCACCACCACGCCCAAGCTGATGGACGCCACGCTGCGCGCGTCGGTGCGCCACCCGGAGGTGAAGCTGTTCAACTGCTCGCTGAACATGAAGCACCCGGCGGTTCGCACCTATTACGGCCGCATCTACGAGGCCAAATTCATCGTGGGCGCCATCGCCGGCGCCATGGCGGACGACAACCGCATCGGCTATGTGGCCAACTACCCCATCTACGGCATGACGGCGGGCATCAACGCCTTTGCCCTGGGCGCGCAGATGACCAACCCCCGCGCCAAGATCTATCTGGAATGGTCGGCCGCGAAAGGCCAGGCGCCGGCCCAGCGCCTGGCGGAGCAGGGCGTCACCCTGATCTCCGGGCAGGATATCCGGCGGCGGGCGGGGGGCCCGCCGGCAGGCTTGTATCAGGTGGAAGAAGACGGCCGGGAGATGCCGTTGGCCGTGCCCTTCTGGCACTGGGGCGCGTTCTATGATAAGATCCTGCAGCGCATTTTGGCCGGGGCGCTGAAAAACGAGGAGGCCGAACCCGGCACCCACGCTTTCAATTACTGGTGGGGCATGTCCTCCGGTGTGATCGACGTGCTGTTCAGCCGCAAGCTGCCCGCCGGCGCGCGCCGCCTGGGCGAACTGCTGCGCAGCGATATCTGCTGCGGCGTGTACGACCCCTTCACCGGCCTGCTGACCGCCCAGGGCGGCGCGGTGGAGCAGGAGGGCCCCTACGCCCAGCTCACGCCCGAGCAGATCCTGTGCATCGATTGGCTGTGCGACAATATTGTGGGCCATATCCCCGCTTTTGACGAATTGAGCGACGAGCCGAAACCCCTGGTGCGCCTGCAGGGCGCGCTGCCGCCGGAAGAGGGTGCCCTATGAAGATCCTGACTGTCTCCGATGTGGAGAGCCGCGCGCTGTGGGATTATTTCGATCCCAAAATGCTGGAAGGCGTGGACCTTGTTTTATCCTGCGGGGACTTGAAGCCCCAGTATCTGTCTTTCATTGCCACGTTCACCCACGCGCCGGTGCTGTATGTGCACGGCAATCACGACGCCTCCTATAAGCTCCATCCCCCGGAGGGCTGCACTTGTATTGAGGATTCGATCTACGATTTCTGCGGCCTGCGGATTCTGGGCCTGGGCGGCAGTATGCGCTACAAGGCCGGCCCCTTCCAGTATACCGAGCAGGAGATGGCCCGCCGCGTGCAGCGTATGCGTTATCAGCTGCTGCGCCGCCGCGGGTTCGATATCCTGCTGACCCACGCCCCGGCCCGGGGCCTGTACGACGGCGAGGACCTGCCCCACCGGGGGTTCGAGTGTTTCAACCAGTTGATGGACAAATACGCCCCCCGCTGCTTTATCCACGGCCACGTGCATTTGAATTACGGTGCCCTGCCCCGCACCTATATGCACCAGAACACCTTGGTGGTAAACGCCTACGAGCGCCATGTGTTCACCCTGGACACCCCCGATCCCGCCCGGGACCCTGCCCGCGGGCCCAAGCGGCCCCTGGGGCTGTGGTAAAACTGTAATATTCTCAGCGTGTCGGCCGGTTTCTGCCGCCTACAGCGGAGCAGGGCGACTCCCCCGCAAGGAGAACTCTTTACCGCGGATGGCGGAAGGAACCATCGTCGGGCAGGTACAGGTGCCACCATCTGCAAGAGCAGTATAACGCTCCTCAGCACAGCGGCACCATCCCCGCCGGCCCAGGGCGTTTGCCCGCCTCCTCCGTGCCGGGGCATGTGGCAGAAGAATCCGTCCGCTTTGCCTTCCAACTGTCCTGAAACCGGCTCTTGGTGGTGCTTCCCCTGCCCGGGGTATCGGGGATGGTCATTCGTTTTTCAGGATGTTGTTTCCCGATGTACTATCCTCAGTCCACACCTGAACGGCCGTCCTGTATATCCATAAGGTCAGAAATCACCTCGGGAAAGAAAATATTTCTGCGCTCTCGGAATTATGGTGGAATATAAGCGACAGAATGAAAAATCGGAATTGACAGGAGGTATAAGTATGGATTTAGTAATGGCAATCGTCGTTCTGCTGTTGTCGATCGTTTGTGCTGTCATAAGTGTTTTGCAGTTTAAGGAAAAGGGGTTCTGCTCAATAATGCCTACATTTACGCATCAAAGCAGGAACGAGAAAACATGGATAAAACTCCGCATTACCGGCAGTCTGGCATCGTATTTGCTTTGATATCAGCCATATTTTTTGGTATTGCGGCAGAATGTATTCTGAAAACAGGGTGGCTCTGGTGGATCGTAAGTGCGCTGGCTGCGGCTGCGCTTGTCTATGCAGTCGTTTCTTCAGTTAAAGAACAAATTAAAAGATAAATTAAATTTATCGAGCAGACAAGGCGGAGAACATGCACCCCTCCCTACAAGAACGGTTAAAAGTGAAAATAAAAAAATCGTTATTGTACTTGCTGTGGCTGTTCTTTTGCTTGCCGCTTGTTTGCTTTATAGCAGACCGCTGGCTCTATCGCAGCTTTATCCGACGCTTACGCTTGACAAGTGCACTGAAATTCGCGGTTACTACGAAGTTGGTACGCAAACCAATCCACAAGAATTTTCCTTGCTTTTCACGGATTTGAAATAGTATCCGTGTACAAAGGGAGCAGCGCCTGGCCGGGGCCGCAGGCGGCCGCACCGGGACAAATTATCCCAAACTTTTGCGGGGGGCGACGGACGGGCGTTCCTATATGCCCTATCTGCCGCCTGAAATCACCCCCGAATTAGTGCCAGCCCTCCACAACAACTGCAGCGCCTGTTTTTTTGCCTCAAATCCCCTTGTCCTGCCCAGCGGCAACGTGGACAAAACAGATAACGCACGACACTTCTCAGGCAAAGGCGTGTGCCAAATGGGAACATTGCCCCCCTCCCGGAAACCCCGGACGACATAAACGGCTGCATATCCAGCACAGGGAAAGTGCTTGGTATGCAGTCTTCATTTTTTGTCAGCAGCCCGTTTCACGGTCAGTTTTTCGCCTTTTATAAAGTTTGGCGTTTCCAATTTCGTCGGATTTATCAAGGGGAAAAGCAGTCTGATCATCTTCGAATGGTATGCGAATGTCAATTACAAAGAGCGACGATCTTTCGCAAGCGGCAAACCGCACCACCGCTTTTAAGCGAGGCTGGCAGCCGTGGGCTTTGCCGGTGGGTTTCTATTTTGCACATATTCACAGATGCAGCAGGATATGGGCCCCTTTGGTGTCCAGCCAGCGCCACAGGCCGGCGCACACCGCCAGCAGGGCCAGCGCGGAGCCGACGGCAAAGGGCAGGAAGCCCACCAGCTTGCCCAAAACCAAATAGACCAGCGCCCCCACGCCCACCATGGCCGCGCTGCCGAACATGCCCAGCATGGAGGCGGCGGACTGTTTGACGATGATGGTGTCGTTGGGGCAGTCCAATTTGGGCAGCAAGAGGTTTGCCACCAGGCCGAACAACGCCGACCACAGGACCACGGCCAGGAATACCAGCAGCACCACGGCCGCCTCCCCGGCGGAAAGGCCCATGGACGACGCCAGCAGCCCCGTGCACAGGATGCTGCTGGGCACGGTGAGCGACAGGTTCAGCGCCGCTTTGGCCCCCAGCAGGGTGCGGGCGGGGATGGGCGCCTCTTTCAAGATCCACAGCGTGCGCCCCTCCAGGCTGATGGAGGACGCAGTGGTGCAGCACATGGCCTGCACCACGCACACCATCGCCACCACGGCCGGCAGCGCCCCCACGCCCAGCTGGGCCAGCAGCATCCGGCCCGTACTGCTGAATGCTATATAGGCGCAGCCGCCCACAGCCATCACCACGCCGACGGCCGTGTTCATCACATAGATGGTGCTGCCGAAGTAACGGCCGCACTCCTTTTTATAAAGGGCCGCGAATTGGCCCGAGGCCTCCACCCGGCCCAGGCGGTAATCGCTGCGGGTGCTGCGGCTGGCCACGCCGGTGAGGATGCGCTTATACTGTGTGCTGACCAGCCACACCACCGCCAGAAAGGGCAGCAGGCACAGGGCCGCGAAGGCCGGCACGGCCAGCCAGCTTCCCCCCGCCGCATCCCCCAGCAGGCCCGCGGGCAGCAGCCAGGTGTGGAACAGCCTGCGCACCTGATCCGCTTTGTCCAGGATCAGCGCGGCGATGCGGTTGATCTGCATGGCGCCCACCAGCGCCGCCACCATCAGCAGCATGGAAATCAGGTTGGACACCAGCGCCCGGTGTTTCACCCGGGAAGCGGTGAGTGCCAGCACCCAGCCGCCCAGCAGGGACAGCAACGCCGGGATCAGCGGCATGAACACGATGCACGGCAGGTAGCGCAGCCAGAAGCCGACGCCGGCCGGGCCGCCGTTCAGGCCATAGAAGATGCCCACGGGCAGCATCCACAGCACGGTCATATATAAATTTTCCAAATACAGGGCCAGCACTTTGCCCAGCACCACCGCCATGGCGGGCACGGGCAGGGCCAGCATCAGATCGCTGTCATTGCCGGAAAAAACCAGCCCCTGGGCCGCGAACAGGGTGAACATCAGCTCCATCACCACGGCCAGCAGCATCATACTGGGGAGGATCCTATCCAGCACGCCGTACTGGGCCATCAGCTGGCCCATGGCGATACTGTACACCACACTCATGTACACCATCAGCAGCCCCAGCAGCCCCAGCAGGCCCAAGCCGGCCATTTGCTTTTTGCCGCTGCCGCTGCGGCCGATGCTCATGGAATGGGTGAGGATGGAAAAGTCCATCTTGGTCAGCGTCCACAGTTTACCCACGGCTTTCCTCCCCTTTCACGGACGCGCCGCCCTCGGCGGCCAGCTCCAGGAACACCTGCTCCAGGCTCTCGTCGCCCACCACACTGGCGGTGGCTCCCTGGCGCACCAGGCGCCCGCCCTTTACGATGACGATATGGTCGCACAATTTCTCGGCCACTTCCAGCACGTGGGTGGAGAACAGCACCGCCCCGCCCTGGTCGCACTGCTCCCGCAAAAAGCCCTTCATGACAAAAGCAGCCTGCGGGTCCAGGCCCACAAAAGGTTCGTCCAGCAGCAGCAGCTTGGGCGCGCGCAGGAAGGCCGAGATCAGGGCCAGCTTCTGCTTCATGCCGTGGCTGTAGCCGCCGATGGGGCTGCCCAGGGCGCCCGTCAGCTCAAAGGCGTCGGCGTATTTGCGGATGCGCTCGGTGCGTTCGGCCGCCGGGATGCCGTAGATATCCGCGATGAATTTCAGGTATTTTACACCCGTCATGAACTCATACAGGTCCGGGTTGTCGGGTAGGAAAGCCGTCACCTGTTTGGCCGCCACCGGCTGGGTGCGGATATCGTGCCCGTCAATGGTGATGGTGCCCTCGTCAAAATCCAGGATGCCGGCCACACAGCGCAGCGTGGTGGTTTTGCCGGCGCCGTTGTGGCCGATGAACCCCACGATCTTGCCCGCCGGCACCTCGAATGAAAGATCCTCAACGGCCCGTTTGCCGCCGGAATATGTTTTGGACAGATGCTCGATGGTCAGCATGATGAATCCTCCCTGCTCCCCTTTATTTTGACATTTATCTATTTGATAAATATCTAACCGTATTATAGCATGCGTGAAAAGTTTGTCAATAGCTTTCCGCGCGAAAAAGCCCCGGCGGCCGCAAGGGGCCGCCGGGGCGCTGGAAGTTTTTTATTCAGCGTTTATTTTTCATGGCGATCATATCGCCGTACACCGGCGTGGGCAAGCCAAAACCGCCGGATACATCCACGATCTGGCCGGTGGTATAGGCGGCGTCCGCGCTGGCAAAGTAAAATACCGTGCCCGCGATCTCCTCCGGGGTGCCCATGCGGCGGATGGGCGTGTGCTTGAGGAAGAACTCCCGGAATTCATCCGTCAGGTTGTCGTTCACCGCGTCCGTGGCCGTCATGCCCGGCAGCACGGTGTTGCAGCGGATATTGTCCCGGGCGCACTGCACGGCGATCAGTTTCGTCAGGTAATTGATGGCCGCTTTGCTGGTGCCGTAGGCGATTTGAGAGATGTCCGGGCGCAGGCCGCCGATGGAGGAAATATTGATGATGCTGCCCCCGCCGTTCGCCGCCATGTGGGGGATCACCGCCTGGGCCGTCAGGAACACACTGGCCAGATTGATGTCGATGGTGCCGATGAATTCCGCATAATCCGTGCTCTTGATGTCCAGATCCTTGCGGGGGTCAGAGGTGCCGAAGTTGTTCACCAGGATGTCGATCTTCTTTTCCCGGCTGATCACTTCCTCCACCATGGAGGCATAGCTCTCCTTTTGGGATGCGTCGTTGTATACGGTTTTTACGGTGCAGCCCTCGGCGTTCAGCTCCTGGGCGCGGGCGGCGGCGCGCTCCAGGTTGCGGGCGCCCATATAGACGGTGGCGCCCTCCCGCGCCAGGCGCTGGACGCAGGCCAGGCCGATGCCCCGGGTGGAAGCTGTGACCAGGGCAACTTTATTTTCCAATGGTTTCATGCTGTTTTTCTCCTTTTTCTCAATAAATTGTATGGTAATGATGGGTTTTTTAAGCGTTTTTTATGCGCCTTTTTCGATTTCACCGGCCTTTTGCAGCGTCCATTTGGCCACACCCGGGCCAATGATCTCGTAAATCAGCGTGCCACACAGGATCACCGCGCGGATCACTTCCGCATATTGGGGCACTACCTGCTTGGCCACCACGGTCAGGCCGATGGCCCCGCCCGCCTGGGGCAGCAGGGCCGGGCCCAGCCAGCGGCGCACGTTTTGGTCCCCGTGCATAAGGGTGGCGCCCAGCCAGGCCCCGGACAGTTTGCCCAGCACGCGCATCACCACGTAGATCACGCCCACCAGCCCGATGGACGGCAGGATGGACAGGTTCAGGCCCGCGCCGGACAAAACAAAGAACATCATGTAAATGGGATTGGTAAAACGGTCCGTCACTTCCATTACCTGGCTGGACTGGGCGCACAGATTGGCAAACACCGCGCCCATGGCCATGGTGGTGAGCAGGGCGGACAGGCCCCACAGATCAGCCAACGCCGTCGCCGTCAGCACAAAGGCAATGGTCAGCGTCAGGCGGTTGTGCTTCGCCGGCAGAAAACGGATGAAAAACGTCTGGGCAAAGCCCAGGATGGCGCCCACGGCCAGGGCCTCCAAGATCTCGATAACTGGCGAGAGGATGCTCGTCAGCAGCGAGACGTTCTGGGTGCTGGTGAGCGCCTGGGCCACGGCCACGGAGATACCGAAAAAGATCAGGGCCGTGGCGTCGTCCAGCGCCACCACGCTGAGCAGCGTTTCGGTGACGGGGCCCTTGGCCCGGTACTGCTTGATGACCATGATGGTGGCGGCCGGGGCCGTGGCCGCCGCGATGGCGCCCAGCACCAGGGAGAAGGGCAGCGGCTGCCCCACGGCCACCAATGTGGCCACTACGAACACAACGGCCAGCAGGCTTTCAAAAATGGCGATCATGATGGGCAGAAAGCCCACGCGCCTGAAATAGCTGATCTTGAACTCGCTGCCGATGGAAAAGGCGATAAAGCCCAGGGCAACGCTGGACACCAGGCCCAGGGATTCCACCCCTTCGGCGCTGAGCAAGCCCAGCACACTGGGCCCGACCAGCAGGCCGCCCAGCAGAAAGCCCGTCACATTGGGCAGCTTCAGCAGCTTGATCAAACGGCTGAACAACAGGCCGGCAAACAGCAGCACGGCCATGTTCAGCAAAGTATTGGTTCCAAACATGTTTCCTTCCCGCTTCCTCTTATTTGTCTTCGATTCCCCAGGCCTGGGCGATGGGCAGCGCGAACGCCACGCCGGTGTTGGGCTGCGAAAAATCCCCCACTTCCCTTTGGATGGCCGCGACGGCCGCCTCCACCTCTTCGTCTTTCAGCGCCATGAACAGCGTGCGGTTTTCCTCGCGGTCCGGCTCCATCACCGCGCGCAGGCTGCCCAAAAACGAGCCGTCAAAATAATTTTCCAGCGCCATGGCCATGCCCTTGCTGTTCAAAATAGTCGCGCCGCGGATGCCCAAGTGCTCCAATTGATTGAGCACCGGCTCCACTTTTTCCGACCTGTCGATCACCACGATCAACAGTTTCCTCTTTGTCCCCCTCTATCTTTTCTCAACGGTCCGCATCAAATTATAGCACTCCATCTGGCAGAAAAAAAGGGCGTCCGTGGGGCAAAGTTGCGCATTTTTCACTCGATGCGCAACTTTTGCCACAGGACGTCCTGGTTTTACCCCTCTGCAAAACTATTTTTTCGCAAGCCAGCCCTTAAAAAAGCCTCCTTGAAAAATTGAGATGAGCTGAAAGAAAAGGTCGGCAAACACAATAAACACAAAGGAAGGAAGCAGGATGCGGGTATATTTTTTGCCGATATACGCGCCTTTTTTGAGGGCGCGGCCCTTGCGCGCTGTATAAAAAAGGACGCCCGCATTCAAAAAGAGAAGGATGCCGCTTTGCACCGCAAAGCTTTCCAGAGCGCTGCGCGGCAAGAACACTGAGCTTTGCACACCGCTCAACACCATATTAAGCAGCAGCCACCCAACCTGTACAAAAAACAGGATCCTGGTGACATTGAGCATGACGCCCCCGCCGATCCCGATCCCGCCGCACCAGTTCAGACCGCTTCTTGCGCAAAAATTCTGAAAGATTTGCAACAGCGGTTCGCTTTGCCCGCCCTCAATGAAGCCGTTATTGGAAATGCTGTAAAGATCAAGCTGCATCTTATTTTCCCCGCAGAAACGCTCCATCTCCCGCAGAAAGGAGAGCACGTGGGACGGAACGCCGTCCACATACAAGGGAAGGCAAAAAACGACTGCCTGGGCATCTGCAAGCTTCTTCAGGATCCGTTGGTGGTCACCTTGGCTGCGCAGTTTTTCCGTCACTTTTCTTCCCCTTACAAACAGGCGCTGCAGGAAGATAAAATAAGAGGAGGCACAAAACGTTTTTTGGGGGCTGCAATTGATAAACACCGTCTTCATACCACAGCCTCCAGCAAAGAGAGGTCCTCCAGAAAAAGGACCTCGGAATCTTCATAGCCGTCGTTGATCGCATTCCTTTTTGGCGTATAGGAAAAGGTGGCTTTTTCCTGGGGAGTAATGTCGCCGTATACGATCACGCGCAGCAGCTTGTGCTTTCCATAGCGCAGGGTGTGGTGCATTTGCCCTTCGCGATAGGTGATGTATGGGGTGGAGATGCCTATGCTTCTGTCGAGAACATTCTTGACCCTGGGGCTGTAAGTACCGTAAAAATTTTCCGTGATAACGGTAAGCACATCCGCTTTTCCGATCACACGGCATACCTGCCACAGGCTGTCTTTCATAAAGCATTCCGCCGGGTGCTTGGTCCAACAGCCAAAACATCCTTGGCACGGGGCGTATTTCCCGTCCGCAGCAATGACCGCATCACTTTTCCCCTCCAGAAACGCATGGTACCGCGCGTCCAAATCGTGGATGATCGCCTTCATCTTTCCCTCCTCCGTAAAATTCCAGTTGAAGACTTCATGCCCGTTTACCCGCCGTGTGCCGCCATTTCCTGCAGGGCCGCGGGAATCACTGCAAATAGATATGCCGCGGCAGGCCTTCCACGTAGATGGGGTTCAGTTCCCCCTGCACCAGCGGGCGCATGTAGCGCACCAGGTCCTCGGTGACGCCGCGGCCGTCGGCCGTGATCCAGGAGGCGGGCACCCGCTTCTCCCGATTGGCGATGCGGTGGATGTCCTCGGGCCGGGTGACGCACTGATAGGGCAGGTCGTCCCGGCGCACCAGGCACATCATCTCGCCGGTGTGGCCCTCCCGCGCGGCCTCCACGGCCGCGGCGCCCACGGCGTACGCCTCGTTGGTGTCCGTCAGGCTGGCCACGTGGCTGCCGCAGCGCTGCAGGGTGGACAGCTCGATGGCGCGGGCCTTGGTGCCCAGACAGCGGATGACCTGGCCGGCCAGGTAGCGGGCCGTGCCGGTGAGGATCTTGTGGCCAAAGGCGTCCTGGGGGCCAAGCCGCTCTTCCAGCTCGGCCACATAGGTGCCTTCGGCCGTGTGGATGCCCTCAGACACCGCCACCACCACGTTGCCCTTATGGCGCTGCAGCTCTTTCACATCCTGCAAAAAGCGCTGAGGGTCAAAGGGCGTCTCGGGCAGATAGATGGCGTCCACGCCCTCGCAGTCCGGGCCTTTGGCCAGCGCGCTGGAGGCGGCCAGCCAGCCGGCATTGCGGCCCATGATCTCCACCACAGTCACGCTTTGCATATCGTACACCAGGCTGTCGCGGATGATCTCCTTGGTCATGGTGGCGATGTACTTGGCCGCCGAGCCGAAGCCGGGCGTGTGGTCGGTGGCTTCCAGGTCGTTGTCGATGGTTTTGGGCACGCCCATGAATTTGATATCGCTGTGGACGGCGCGCGCGTAATCAGACAGCTTGCAGATGGTGTCCATGCTGTCGTTGCCGCCGATGTAAAAGAAATAGCCCACGTCCATTTTGTTCAGAATGGCGAACAGTTTTTCATACAGCTCCGGCTGGGTGGTCATGTCCGGCAGTTTATACCGGCAGCTGCCCAGGCAGGAAGAGGGGGTGCGTTTGAGCAGTTCCAAATGGATGGGGTCGGAAAAATGCTCGCCCAGGTCCACGGTTTTTCCGGCCAGCAGGCCCTGCACGCCGTAGCGCATGCCATATACCTTCGGCGCGCCCATCGCCTTTGCCGCCTCGTACACGCCTGCCAGACTGGCGTTGATCACCGCGGTGGGGCCGCCGCTTTGGCCCACGATCACATTACTTGCCATGGTGGTTCTCCTTTCACGTCCGCTTATCGCATGTAATAGTATAGCCCATCCGCCGCCTTCTGGCAAGCAGCGGGCCCGGCTTTTACCGGCGCCGCCTGATTTTTTTGCCGCATATGCAACGAATGGATGCGGAACCACGTATTATTAGTAGGAAGTTATGCAGGGAAACCCAAAAGGAGGGATCGTATGAAACGCATATCCGTTTTGGCCGTATGCCTGGCTTTATGCTTTGCCCTCGCCGCCTGCGGCGGGGCCTCTGGCGGCAGCGCCAACAGCACGGCCGCGGCAGCCCCGCAGGAGGCCGCCAGCTATGACAGTGCCCCTGACGCCGCCGCGCTGAGAAGCGAAGAAGGCGCGGACCTTGGCAGCGCTTTGCCCCAAAACCGCAAGATCATCCTGAACGCCGACATTGAAATGGAGGCCACTGATTTTTCCGCCACCTGCGCCGCCCTGCGCGCGGCCGCCCAGGATGCCGGCGGCTATCTGGCCAACTCCCAGCAGGAGACGCCCTCCTACGAGGGCGCCCGGCGCTGGACGCGCTATACCTTCCGCATCCCGTCGGGCCGCTACAGTGAATTTTTGAACAGCGCCGCGGGGGCGGGCAACGTCGTCAGCCTGTCTGAAAGCAGCGACGACGTGACGGCCGACTACGTGGATGTGGAGGCGCGCATCACCGCCCTGGAGGCCCAGCAGGAACGCCTGCTGGCCATGCTGGAGCAGGCCGGCGAGCTGGAGACGCTGCTGGCCATCCAGGATCAGCTGACCGAAGTGCAGTACCGCCTGGAAAGTTATGAGAGCCAGAAGCGGGTGTATGACGACCAAGTGGATTATTCCACCATCACCGTCACGGTGAACGAGGTGGTGCACCTGACCCAAAAGACCGAGACCTTCGGCCAGCGCGTGGGCGCCGCCTTTGGCGCCAGCTGGCGGGACTTCGGCAGTGCCTTGCAGGATTTTGCCGTTTGGCTGGTGTATGCCCTGCCCGCGCTGCTGGTGCTGGCGGCGGCGGTGCTGTGCGTGCTGCTGGTGGTGCGCGGCCTGCGCCGGCGTCCCCGCAAGGCCCCCGCGCCCCGCACACCCGCCCAATATCCGGCACCGCCTGCCCCCCATCTCGAAGGAAAGGAGGCGCCGCCCCATGAATGAGCGAAGAGGAGCCTTTGTCCGGCCCGTCATCCTGCTGGCGGCCTGCCTGCTGCTGCTGGCCGCCTGCACCTCCGCCGCCCTCGCCTCCTCCTCTGCAGGGCAAACGCCTCAGGACCCTTCCTCTGTCACCGTGGCATCCCTTCCCGGCAGCCTGCCCACGGACGACGGCCCGCCCGTCTCCCTGGCGGTGGACGAGAAAGAGATCACCTACACACCGGATGGCCCCTTCCCGCTGGTATACTGCACGATCCTCAACCACGAGCGCGCCGGAGAGAGCTATTTGGCCATTCCCGCGCTGTGCCAAAAAGATGCGGACGGCGCCTGGCAGGCGTTGGATTACGCGCCGGGCATCGGCTTCTGCGGCACGCCCGACCCACTGGACGCGGATGAGGTGATGACGCAGGTGCCCCTTTCCTTCTTCGCCCTGCCCGACGATTGGGCCGGGGAATACCGGCTGTCGCTGGAAGTACAGATGAAGGACGGCGGCACCATGACTGTCAGCGACACCTTTGCCCTGGTGCCGGAAGACGCCGCATAACCGGGCCTTTACGGGGAACAATAACCCCGGAGGCGATGAGCGATGAGCAATACGTTGGAACCCTTTATCCGCCATGAGCTGGACAACAAACCCAATGACGTGCACGGCCGCGCCGACAAGGGCGGACGGGAAGACACCGGCCTTGCGTCCCGCAGCGGCACCTTGGCGCCGGACACCCAGCGGGATATGGCGGCCAAACAGCAGGGCAATATGCGCCCGGCGCTGTATTATACCCAGCAGGAACAGACCCCCTGCCCGGAGGGCGTGTGGGAGAGCGAGCGTACTGTGCAGCACAAGCTGCTGAGCAAAGAGGAATTTCCTCTGGGCTGACGGCTGTGCTTGCCACGGCCCGGCCGCCTGTGCTATGATGGGGCAAAGGAGGGTTTTCCCATGCCTTTCACTGTTGAAGAGCACCGCGTCGTATACACTGCAGAGGACCGGGAATTGGCGTTCGTCACCTTCCCCGCCTTCGGGGAGGGCGTGGTGAACATCGACCACACCTTTGTGGACCCAGTGCTGCGGGGCCAGGGTGTGGCCGGCGAGCTGATGCAACGCACCGTCGACAGCCTGCGCGCCAGCGGCCGCAAAGCCGTGGCCACCTGCTCGTACGCGCGCAAGTGGTTCGATCAGCACCCGGAACAAAAAGACGTACTGCGGTAATTTTTGCAATGAAAAACCGAGCCCAATCTCCATTGGGCTCGGTTTTTTCTGTTTTAACCGCCCCACCACCAGGCCAGCGGCACCAGATAAACATAGGGCGCCGTCAACACTGCCAGCGCCAGGCACAGCCGGCGCCCGGCCCCGGGCGGCAGCCCCAGGCCGCGGAAGGCCCAGCGCTGATCGAGAGAATATACGAGCCACCCGGCCAGCGCCAGGGCGGCCAGCGTCAGCACCAGGGCCAGGGGATGCTGCCAGGGATTTGTCAGCAGCGCCTGGGCAAAGGCATCGCCCTGTACCCAGCCGCGCATATCGGCCAGACACCACAGCAGATAAGACGCCAGCAGCAGGGCCGCCCCCGCCAGGTCAGCCGCGAAGCCGGCGGCCCACACCTTGAGGATCGAGTGTTTATACAGGGCTTTTTTATCTCCAATGCGCAGAACGGCAGCCGCCGCCAGCAGCACCAGGCTGTCGATGAGAAAATTCAGCGGCAGCACGGCCAGCCAGACAAGGGGCACAAATACCAGCAGCCAAAAGGGAAACATCAGGTTGTACAGCCGAACCTCTTTGTTCATCAGTCTTTCCCCTCCCGTCGGAAGATAATCGCCCCCGTGGCCGCGTCCATCCGCTCCACAATGGCCAGGCTTTCCACCCGCAGGCCCCGGGCGCGGATGGCGTCGCCGCCGCGCTGGAAGCCCTTCTCCACCGCGATGCCCACGCCCTCCACCGCCGCGCCCGCGCGGGCGGCCAGGTCCAGCAAGCCCTCCAGGGCGCAGCCGTTGGCCAGGAAATCGTCGATGATGAGCACATGGTCCCCGGGGCCCAGATATTTTTTGGACACGATCACGTCGTACACCCGCCCGTGGGTGTACGAGCGCACCTTGGTGGCGTAAACGTCGCCGTCGATATTCACGCTTTGGCTTTTCTTGGCGAACACCACGGGCACGCCGAAGTGCCTGGCCGCCATGCAGGCGATGCCGATGCCCGAGGCCTCGATGGTCAAAATTTTGTTGATGGGCGCGCCCGCAAACAGGCGCTTCCATTCGGCCCCCATGGCGTCGAACAATTCCACGTCCATCTGATGGTTCAGAAAGCTGTCCACCTTCAGCACATCGCCCTCTTTTACCGCGCCGTCCCGGCGGATGCGCTCTTCCAGCATTTTCATCGGCATTCCCTCGCTTTTTGTCATACTGCTTTGTTCAGTATAAAAGAAATCCCGCCGCTTGAAAAGCTTTTTGCAGAAAAAACCGCAAATTCCGCGTCCCAAAGATACAAAAAAGGCCCCGGAGAAAACTCCGGGGCCTTCCGCGGGTGCATGCACCCGATCTCTGTTTGGTTTACACCAGCTCGATCACTGCCATCTCGGCAGTGTCGCCGCGGCGCACGCCGGTTTTCACCACACGGGTGTAGCCGCCGCTGCGGTCCGCATATTTGGGGCCGAGCTCGTCGATCACTTTTTTTGCAACGGTCTCCTTCGTGATGAAGGAATACACCTGACGCTTGGCGTGCAGGTCCTCCCGCTTGCCGAGGGTGATCATTTTATCAGCCATCGCGCTTACTTCCTTGGCGCGGGTGACCGTGGTCTCGATCTTGCCGTTCTCGCACAGATACGTCACCATAGCGCGCAGCATCGCCTTGCGGTGGTCGCTGGTCCTGCCAAGTTTTCTTGTACCGGGCATCCCGTTTCACTCCTTTGCTTTATTCGTCGTCTTTCGTGAGTTTAAATCCGAGCGAATCCAGCTTTGCGACAACTTCCTCAAGGCTCTTGCGGCCGAGGTTGCGCACTTTCATCATCTCGTCTTCAGATTTGTTGATCAGATCCTCCACCGTGTTGATGCCGGCACGTTTCAGGCAGTTGAAGGAGCGCACGGACAGATCCAGCTCTTCGATGGTCATCTCCAGCGCCTTTTCCTTGCCCTTGTCGTCCTTCTCCACCATGATCTCGGCGTCCATCGCCTCCTGGCTGAGCGTCACGAACAGGTTCAGATGCTCGATGAGGATGCGCGCGGCAAAGCTGACCGCTTCCTGCGCGCTGATGGTGCCGTCCGTCCACACTTCAAGCGTCAGCTTGTCGTAGTCGGTGATCTGGCCCACACGGGTGTTCTCCACGGTGTAGTTCACTTTCAATACCGGGGTGTAGATACTGTCCACCGGCAAAGCGCCCAGCGTGGCCTCGGCGGCCAGCTGCTTGTTGCGCTCGGCAGGCACATAGCCGCGTCCCTTGTCGAACGTCAGCTCCATAATGAGCTTGGCGTTTTCAGCCAGGGTGGCCAGGTGCCAATCGGGATTCAGCACTTCGATCTCAGCATCCTCCTCAATCCTTCCGGCAGTCACCTCGCCCTCGCCCGTGGCTTCAATGCGCACGGTTTTGGGGGTGTCGGTGTACATTTTCGCGGTGATGCCTTTGACGTTCAGCACGATCTCGGTCACGTCTTCCTTGACGCCCTCGATGGTGGAAAACTCGTGCACCACGCCGTCGATTTTGATGCTGGTGACGGCAACGCCGGGCAGGCTGGAAAGCAGCACGCGCCGCAGGCTGTTGCCCAGAGTTGTACCAAAGCCACGCTCCAACGGCTCCACGACGAACTTACCGTAACGGCCGTCCGCCGAGAGGCTGGCTGTGTCGATTTTGGGTCTTTCGATCTCCATCATTGTGTCAAAACCCTCCTTAGGTCAGCAGGCGGCCAAAAGAGGGCTGCCTGCCAATTTCGTTCGATCACTGCGAAAGGCGCGGGGTTATTTGCTGTACAACTCAACGATGAGGTGCTCTTCCACGTCGAAGTCGATCTCTTCGCGGTTGGGCAGTGTGTTCACAACGACGGTCATCTGCTCGGCGTCCTTCGCCATCCAGGTGGGAACGGGGCGGCCGCTGTTTTTCTCGATGCACTCTTTGATCTTGGCGCAATCGGTGGTCTTCACAGCGATCTTGTCGCCCTCTTTCACCAGGTAGGAGGGGATGTTGACCGTCTGGCCGTTCACGGTGAAGTGACGATGCAGGACCAGCTGACGGGCCTCTTTGCGGCTCATTGCGAAGCCGGCGCGATAGACGATGTTGTCCAGTCTGCTTTCAAGGATCCTAAGCAGATTCTCACCGGTGATACCGGATTTGCGCTCGGCCATTTCGAAATAGTGGGCGAACTGGCTTTCCAGCACGCCGTAGTAGCGTTTCGCCTTCTGCTTGGCGCGCAGCTGCAGGCCGTACTCAGACACCTTCTTGCGGGCCTGGTTCTGGCCGTGCTGGCCGGGGGCGAAGCTGCGGCGGGAAAGCGCGCATTAGTCAGAGAAGCAGCGCTCGCCCTTCAGGAAGCGCTTCTGATTCTCACGACGGGACTGGCGGCATACTGCGCCAGTAGATCTTGCCATGGTATTTCCTCCTTAATCGATTATACGCGACGGCGTTTGGGCGGGCGGCAGCCGTTGTGCGGAATGGGGGTAACGTCCTTGATCAAATTTACCTCCAGGCCGGTGGACTGCAAAGCGCGGATCGCGGCTTCGCGGCCAGAACCGGGGCCTTTCACGTACACTTCTACCGTCTTCATGCCATGCTCCATCGCAGCGCGGGCAGCAGTTTCAGCGGCCGTCTGGGCGGCGAACGGCGTGGACTTGCGGCTGCCGCGGAAACCCAAGCCGCCGGCGGAAGCCCACGACACGGCATTACCCTGCACGTCCGTGATGGTCACGATGGTGTTGTTGAACGTGCTTTGGATATGCGCGCAGCCACGTTCGATGTTCTTGCGCTCACGGCGTTTGGTACGCACGGCGGCGCCTTTCTTAGCAGTGGCTTTCTGTGCCATTCTACTTTCCTCCTTCGGGTGTTACTTCTTCTTGTTGGCGACAGTGCGCTTCGGGCCTTTGCGGGTGCGGGCGTTCGTTTTGGAACGCTGGCCGCGAACGGGCAGGCCTTTGCGGTGACGCGTGCCGCGGTAGCACTGGATCTCCACCAAACGTTTGATGTCCAGGGCCACATTGCGGCGCAGATCGCCCTCCACGGTGAAGTTTTTATCGATGTAATCACGGATAAGAGCTTCTTCGTCTTTGGTCAGGTCCTTCACCCGGGTATCCGGATTGATCTTCGTCGCGGCAATGATCTCCTGCGCGGCGCTGCGGCCAATGCCGTAGATATAGGTGAGGCCAATTTCGACTCGCTTTTCTTTGGGCAAGTCAACTCCGGCGATACGTGCCATTTAACTAAGCACCTCCTGATTTGATTATCCTCATGCTTTTCGTTCCCCCGCAGCCGGGATAGCTGCCGCGGGCGACGCAGGGCCTCAGCCCTGGCGCTGTTTGTGCTTGGGGTTGGGGCAGATCACCATCACGCGGCCTTTGCGCTTGATGACCTTGCACTTTTCGCAAATGGGTTTTACGGAAGGTTTCACCTTCATTTTGGTACCTCCTTACCTCGCGCGCACTGTACTTACTTCGTGCGCCATGTGATGCGGCCCTTCGTCAGATCGTAAGGGCTCATCTCCAGTGTAACTTTGTCTCCGGGCAGGATGCGGATGAAGTTCATGCGCAGCTTGCCGGAAATATGGGCCAGCAGCCGATGGCCGCCCTGGATCTCCACAAGGAACATGGCGTTCGGCATCGCTTCGATCACTACGCCCTCTACTTCGATGACATCTTCTTTAGACAAGCTTTACCCTCCTGTCTTGACGCGGCTTTGGGTCAGGATGACCGGGCCTTTGGGCGTGATGGCGACCGTGTGCTCAAAATGAGCGGACAGCCCGCCGTCCACCGTTTTCACCGTCCATCCGTCGGATAAGGTCTCCACCACGTGGCTTTTCTCGTTGACCATCGGTTCGATGGCCAGCACCATACCGCTGACGAGACGCGGGCCCCGGCCGGCCTTGCCGAAATTCGGCACCTCCGGGTCCTCGTGCAGCTCGCGGCCGATGCCGTGGCCCACAAAGGTGCGCACCACGGAAAAGCCGTTTGCCTCCACATACTCCTGCACCGCGGCACTGATGTCCCCCACTCGGTTGCCCGGCTGTGCAGCCGCGATTCCCCGGGCCAATGCCTCCTGGGTGACTTCCATGATGCGTTTGGCGCGTTGGGAAACTTCGCCGCACGCAAAGGTGTACGCGTTGTCCCCATTCCAGCCGTGGATGGCTGCGCCGGTGTCGATACTGACGATATCGCCCTCTTTGAGCACCACCTTTTTGGAGGGGATGCCGTGGATCACCTCGTCGTTGACAGAGATGCACGCGGTGCCCGGGAAACCGTACAGGCCCTTGAAATTGGGCTTGGCACCGTGATGGACGATATAGTCGTAGATCGCTTTGTCGATGTCCCAGGTGGTGGCGCCGGGCCTTACGGCCTGGCCGCCAGCCATCAGCGCCTCCTGCGAGATCTCGCAGGCAAGGCGCATCTGGTCGATCTCCGTGTTGGTCTTAACCTGGATCAAGGATCAGACCCCCAATTTTTCCAGCAGGAGCCTGGTGGTATCGGCCACTTCCTCCTGCCCTTCCACCACCACCAGCTTGCCGCGCGCGCGGTAGAAATCCACCAGGGGCTCTGTGAGCTCGTGGTAGACATTCAGCCGCTCCAGGATGGTGGAGGGCTCGTCGTCCTTGCGCACGATGAGCGCCCCGCCGCACCTGTCGCACATATCGGGCTGGGTGCTGGGTTTGTAAATGGTGTGATAACTGGCGCCGCAGGCGGAACAGACCCGCCGGCCGGACAGGCGTTTCACGATGGTGTCGTCGGGCACTTCGATGTCCACGACCTTATCGATCTCCACCCCCAGCTGCTCCAGCGCTTCAGCCTGGGCCACCGTGCGGGGCACGCCGTCCAGGATGAAGCCGCCTTTGCAGTCGTCTTCGGCCAGGCGCTCTTTGATAATGCTGATGATCACGTCGTCGGGGACAAGCGCGCCGGAGTCGATAAAGGCTTTCGCCTTCATGCCCATCTCCGTTCCGTTCTTCATCGCTTCGCGAAGGATGTTGCCTGTGCTGATGGCAGGGATGGAAAGTTTCTCACAGATGACTTCCGCCTGCGTGCCTTTTCCCGCACCGGGCGCGCCCAAAAGGATCAATTTCATAATGCCTTTCCCCCTTGACGTTTATTTTTGGCTGACGGTTTATTCCAGGAAGCCTTTGTGATGGCGCATGAGCATATAGCTCTCCAGGCTCCGGGAAGTATCCAGCGCAACGCCCACGACAATCAGCATGCTGGTGCCGCCCAGGCTGATGTTCATGCCCAGCACATTGCTCAGCGCAATGGGCAGGACAGCCACCACAGCCAGGAACAGGGCGCCCACAAAGGTGATCTTGCCCAGCACCTTCGTGATGAAGTCGCTGGTGGGTTTGCCTGGCCGGTAGCCGGGGATGGTGCCGTTGTTGTTGCGCAGATTGTTGGCGATCTCCACCGGGTCATACTGGATCGCCACATAGAAGTAGTTGAACGCGATGATGAGCACCAGATAGATCAGCGCGTAGCCCCAGCTGTTGTAGTTGAACACGCGGAAGAAACCCGCCCAGATGGGATGCTGCGCAGCGTCCTGCAGCGCCGGGAAAAAGGCGCCGATGGTGCCGGGGATGCTGGTGAGCGCGCTGGCGAAGATGATGGGCATCACGCCGCTCATATTCACCTTGATGGGAATATGGGTGGACTGGCCGCCGTACATCTTGCGGCCCACGACGCGCTTGGCGTACGGGACCGGGATGCGGCGCTCGGCCGCGTTCAGGATGACGATCAGCACCGTCACCACCACGATCAGCACCGCGATCAGCGGCAGGAAGAAGTAGTACTTGGGCTGGCCGTTGGCGGCGAGGCCCAGATAATTCTTCACCGTGCTGAAAATGCTGCTCCAGCGGGAGATGATGCCCGCGAAGATCAGCAGGGAGATGCCGTTGCCGATGCCCTTGACGTCGATCTGCTCACCCAGCCACTGCACCAGCAGGGCGCCGGCTGTGAAGGTGCACACGACCACGATGGCCGCGAACACCCCGGAGAAACCGGTGGTGTACAGCATAGCGCCCTGGCTGCGCAGCAAAAAGTAGTACATCACGCTCAGCACCAGCGCCAAACCGCCGCCCACATAGCGGGTGATGCGGTTCATCTTGCGGCGGCCTTCCTCGCCTTCCTTGGAGAGGCGCTCCAAGGCGGGGATGGCCACAGCCAGCAGCTGGATGATGATGGAAGCGTTGATGTAAGGCTGCACGCCCAGTGCAAACAGGCTGGCCCGGCTCAGGCCGCCGCCGGTGATCATGTCCACGTAACCCAGCAGATTGCCGGCCTGGGCGATCCAGGCGCCGATCACATCGGGGTTGACGAAGGGCACGGGGATGGCGGAGCCCAAACGGAACACGACGAGGATCATCAAGGTGAAGATGATCTTCTTGCGCAGATCTTCGATCTTCCATGCATTTTTGAACGTATCAAACACGTCAGATCACCTCTGCCTTCCCGCCTGCTTTCTCGATTTTCTCCTTGGCGGAAGCAGTGAAGGCGGCCAGTTTGACGGTCAGAGCTTTGCTCAGCTCGCCGTTGCCCAGCACTTTCACGCCGTCGTTCGCCTTTTTGATGATCTTTTTCTCCAGCAGGGCCTGGGTATCCACCACACTGCCGGCCTCGAATTGTTCCAGGTCGCTCACCTTTACCGTGGTGTAAACCGTGGCAAAGATATTGTTGAAGCCGCGCTTGGGCAGACGGCGCTGCAGGGGCATCTGGCCGCCTTCGAAGCCGGCGCCTTTGCCGCCGGAACGGGCCTTCTGGCCTTTGTGGCCGTAGCCGGCCGTTTTGCCGTTGCCGCTGCCGGCACCGCGGCCCTTACGCTTGGCCGCTTTATTGGCGCCCTCGGCGGGCTTTAATTCATGAAGCATCATAATGGGTGCACCTCCTTGCTTTTACGCGTTGGTGACCTCTACCATGTGAGAGATCGTATTGATTTTGCCTTTGGTAGCCGCATTGTCGGGCTGCACGGTGGTGTCGCCCACACGCTTCAGGCCCAGGCTCTTGGCCGTGGCGATCTGCTTTTCGCTGCGCGCGATCAGGCTTTTTACCAGCTTGATCTTCAGGCTGCCCTCCGCTTTCGCGGCGGCCTTTTTTGCCGGAGCTTTCTTCGCGGCGGGTTTCTTTTCAGCGGCAGCTTTCTTCGCCGGGGCTTTCTTGGCCGGAGCTTTCGTCTCGGCGGCGACCTCGGCGGCTGCAGTCATTTTCTCTTCAGCCATTGTACTGCCTCCTTAACCCAAAATTTCCTGCACGGTCTTGCCGCGCTTGGCAGCCACCTGCTCAGCGCTCTGCAGGCTGCACAGGCCCTGCACGGTGGCGGTCACCACGTTGCAGGGGTTGTTGGTGCGCTGGCACTTGGTGCGGATGTCCTTGATGCCCGCCACTTCCAGCACGGCGCGCACGGCGCCGCCGGCGATCACGCCGGTGCCTTCGGGAGCCGGGCGCATCAGCACGCGGCCGGCGCCGAACGCGCCCACGACCTCGTGCGGGATGGTGGTGCCCTTCAGATTGATCTTGTGCAGGTTTTTCTTCGCGTCCTCGAGGCCCTTGCGGATCGCCTCAGGAACCTCAGCGGCCTTGCCCAAACCGAAGCCAACGATACCGTTGCCGTCGCCCACGACGACCAAGGCGGAGAATTTCATCACACGGCCGCCCTTAACGGTTTTGGATACACGGTTGATGGCAACAACCTTCTCTTGTAAATCCAAAGTGGATGCGTCAATCATTTCCATTTGTATCCTCCTTACAGCTCCAGGCCGCCCTCGCGGGCGCCCTCAGCCAAAGCCTTGACACGGCCGTGATATACAAAGCCGCCGCGGTCATACACCGCTTTCGTGATGCCCTTGTCAGCAGCACGCTTCGCGATGGCCATACCGACCTTCTTGGCAGCCTCGATATTGCCGCCGAACCCTTCAAAATCTTTATCCATGCTGGACGCGGAAGCCAGCGTCACGCCGGCCACGTCATCGATAAGCTGGGCATAAATATGTTTGGAGGAGCGGAACACATCGAGACGCGGGCACGCTGCGGTGCCGGAGATTTTGCCGCGAACGCGGCGGTGACGGCGCAGACGTGCGACGTTCTTATCCGGTTTATTAACCATTCTCGTTCACTCCTTACCTTATTTCGCGCCCTTGCCGGCCTTGCCTTCTTTGTGGATGACATACTCGACTAAATAGCGGATGCCTTTGCCCTTATAAGGCTCGGGCGGGCGCTTCTCGCGCACTTCCGCGGCAAACTGGCCGACGCGCTGTTTGTCGATGCCGTTGATGTTGATATGGTTGGGATCGGGCACTTCGATGGTGATGCCGTCCACTTCGGGCACCACAACGGAGTGAGAGTAGCCCAGGTTCATGACCAGCTCGTTGCCCTGTTTGGAGGCACGGTAGCCGACGCCCTGGATCTCCAGCTGCTTCTTGTAGCCGTTCACCACGCCCTCCACCATATTGCTGATGAGAGTGCGGGTCAGGCCATGCAGGCTGCGGGCCTGTTTTTCGTCATTGGGGCGGGTCACCAATACTTCACCATTCTCGACTTTCACATTCATCATCGGATGGATCGTGGAATTCAAGGTGCCCTTGGGGCCCTTCACGGTCACGTTGGTGCCGTCAATTTTGACCTCAACGCCCGCGGGGATGACGATGGGTTTTCTTCCAATTCTCGACATTGTCTTTACCCCTTTCTTACCACACGAAAGCCAGGACTTCGCCGCCCACGTGCTGGGCACGGGCCGCCTTGTCGGTCATGACGCCTTTCGAGGTGGAGATGATCGCCGTGCCCAGGCCTCTCATGACCTTGGGCAGCTCTTCGCTGTTGGAATAGATGCGAAGGCCCGGCTTGGAAACGCGGCGGATGCCCGAAATGACGGGGGTGCCGGTCTCTGTGTACTTCAGCGTGATGCGGATGGTGCCCTGCTTGTCATCTTCGACGACCTGGACGCCCTTCACGTAGCCTTCCTCGAGCAGAATGTTGGCAATAGCCTTTTTCAGATTCGAGGCGGGAACGTCGACCGAAGGGTGTTTGGCAGTGCTGGCGTTGCGGACGCGGGTCAGCAAGTCAGCAATAGGATCGGTGATTTGCATATGCCACTAACCTCCTAGTGTAAGTTCAAAATAATTTTGGTTTGCGCGCCGGGGCGTTTTGCTCACCAGCTCGCCTTTTTCACGCCGGGAATCTCGCCTTTGTAGGCCAGCTCGCGGAAGCAGATACGGCAAACGCCGTATTTGCGCAGATAGGCGTGGGGACGGCCGCAGATCTTGCAGCGGTTGTAAGCACGGGTGCTGTATTTCGGCGCCATCTGCTGTTTGATTTTCATGCTTGTTTTAGCCAAGTCTCATGCCCTCCCTTAGTTTGCGAACGGAGCGCCCATGAGCGTCAGCAGCTCTTTGGCCTCTTCGTCGGTTTTGGCGGTCGTCACGAAGCAGATGTCCATGCCGCGCACGGCGTCGATCTTATCGTAATCGATCTCGGGGAAAATGAGCTGCTCTTTGATGCCGCAGCTGTAGTTGCCGCGGCCGTCGAAGGAGTTGCCGTTGATGCCGCGGAAGTCACGCACGCGGGGCAAAGCCACGCTGAACAGACGATCCACGAACTCATACATACGCTCGCCGCGCAAAGTCACCTTCGCGCCGATGGGCATGCCCTCGCGCAGTTTGAAGTTGGCAACGCTCTTCTTGGCTTTGCAGATCACGGCCTTCTGGCCAGTGATCTTCGCCAGGTCCGCCAGGATGGCGTCCATCACTTTGGGGTTGTCACGCGCCTCGCCGCAGCCGACGTTGATGACCACTTTGTCCAACTGGGGGATCTGCATCACGCTCTTGTAGCCGAATTTCTTCATCAGAGCGGGAGCGATCTCGCTGGCGTAGGTTTCTTTCAGTCTTGCCATTGTCTCTTACTCCCTTTCCTTAAAACTCGGCGCCGCATTTTTTGCAGACGCGCACTTTTTTACCGTCTTTTTCCGTATGGCCCACACGGGTGGCTTTGCCACACTTGGGGCACACCGGCATCACCTTGCTGGCATACAGGGCGCCCTCGGCTTTCACGATGCCGCCCTGCTCGCCCTGGCGGCGAGGTTTGACGTGTTTGGTGACCATGTTGCGGCCCTCCACGATGACCTTGCCTTCCTTCGGGCTTACCTGCAGGACTTTACCGGAATTGCCGCGGTCTTTGCCGCTGATGATCATCACGGTGTCGCCGGTTTTAACATGAACGTTATTCATTCCTTAAAACCTCCTTACAGCGATTCCGGAGCGAGGCTGACGATCTTCAGATAGCCAGCGTCGCGCAGCTCGCGCGCCACCGGTCCAAAGATACGGGTGCCTCTCGGGGTTTTGTCGTCGCGGATGATGACCGCGGCGTTTTCGTCGAAACGGATGTACGAGCCATCCTCACGGCGCATGCCATGCTTGCTGCGAACCACCACAGCCTTGATCACATCGCCTTTTTTCACTGTGCCATTGGGCGCCGCTTTCTTCACAGAAGCCACGATCACGTCGCCAATGCCGGCATATCTCTTGCGGCTGCCGCCCAGCACACGGATGCACATGATTTCCTTCGCACCGGTGTTGTCGGCCACTTTGAGATAGCTTTGCATCTGTACCATAAGACAGAATCTCCTTTCAAAGCTGCTTTATTTCGCCTTCTCAACGATCTTGACCAGACGCCAGCGTTTATCCTTGCTGAGCGGACGGGTCTCCATGATCACTACGCGGTCGCCCACGCCGCACTCGTTGTTCTCATCGTGCGCCTTGAACTTCACGGTGCGTTTCATGATCTTTTTGTAGAGGGGGTGCTGCACGCTGTCTTTCACAGCGACGACGATGGTTTTATCCATTTTGTCGGACACAACGACACCCGCGCGGGTCTTTCTCAAATTGCGTTCCATAGCCATACTCCTCCCTCTCCTTATTTCGTCTCATTGGCGCGCAAAATGGTTTTCACGCGGGCAATGTCTTTCTTGACGGCGTCGATACGCACAGGGTTATCGAGCTGGTTGATGGCATGCTGGAACCGCAGGTTGAACAGTTCTTGCTTCAGGTCCGCCAGCTTTTTGCCCAGCTCTTCCGTGCTGAGCTCACGCAGTTCGGCTGCTTTCATCGCTTATTCAACCTCCTCTTCACGCTTGACAAATTTGCACTTGACAGGCAGTTTGTGGGCGGCCAGGCGCAAAGCCTCGCGCGCGGTCTCCTCATTCACGTCCGCCAGTTCGAACAGGACGCGGCCGGGCTTTACCACGGCCACCCAGTACTCCGGGCTGCCCTTGCCGGAGCCCATGCGGGTCTCGGCCGGCTTCTCGGTGACGGGCTTATCCGGGAAGATCTTGATCCAGACTTTGCCGCCGCGCTTGATGTAACGTGTCATGGCGATACGGGCGGCCTCGATCTGGTTCGAGGTGATCCAAGAGGGCTCGAGGGCAACCAGGCCGTACTGGCCCTGGTTCACCACATTGCCGCGCATGGCTTTGCCCTTCATGCGGCCGCGCTGCACGCGGCGATATTTTACGCGTTTCGGCAGTAACATTATCGGTTGCCTCCTTCTCTGCGGCCGCGCGGCGCGCGGGGAGCGCGCGGGGTCGGCTGCTCGTCGGTGTGGTTCTTCGCCTTCACACCTTTGAGGATCTCGCCCTTGTAGATCCACACCTTCACGCCCACTTTGCCGTAGGTGGTATTGGCCTCGGCAAAGCCGTAGTCGATGTCGGCGCGCAGGGTCTGCAGGGGGATGGTGCCCTCGTGGTAATGCTCGGTGCGCGCGATGTCGGCGCCGTTCAAACGGCCGCCCACCTGGGTTTTGATGCCCTTGGCGCCCATGCGCATCGCACGGCCCATGCACTGTTTCATCGCGCGGCGGAAAGCGATGCGGCGCTCAAGCTGGCTGGCGATATTCTCCGCCACCAACTGGGCGTTCACGTCCGCGTTGCGCACTTCGACGATGTTCACATAGAAATCCTTGCCGAAGGTTTTGGACAGCTGCGCCTGCAGCTTTTCTTTCTCCGCGCCGCCTTTGCCGATGACCATGCCGGGCTTCGAGCAGTGCACGGTGACGCGCACGCGGGGCTTGCCGGTCTGGCTGTCAAAGGTACGCTCGATCTCGATCTGGGGGACGCCGGCCGCGTACAACTGCTTTTTCAGCAGCTTGCGGATCTGATAGTCCTCCACCAGGGTGTCGCCGAAGTCACGTTTGGAGGTGAACCAGCGGCTGTCCCAATCCTTGATAACGCCCACGCGAAGGCCGTGGGGATTAACTTTCTGACCCATACTGTTTACCCTCCTTACTCTTTCTCTTTGAGGACCACCGTGATGTGGCTGGTCCTCTTCAGGATACGGAACGCGCGGCCCTGCGCACGGGGGCGCATACGCTTCAGCGTGGGGCCGGGAGTGACGAAGCACTCAGCGACATACAGGTTGTTCTTGTCCATGTTGTGGTTGTTCTCCGCATTGGCAACCGCAGACTTCACCAGTTTGTAAAGGAGCTCAGAGGCGGCCTTCGGGGTGTACTGCAGAATCGCCAGCGCCTTGTCCGCTTCCTGGCCTCGGATGAGATCCAGCACCACGGAAACTTTGCGGGGCGCGATGCGGGCGTATCTAAGATGTGCCCTTGCTTCCATTTTTAATCCTCTCCTCTTCCTTTATCTGCCGGTGGTCTTGGCGACCGCGTGGGCCTTGAAGGTGCGGGTGGGGGCGAACTCGCCCAGCTTGTGGCCCACCATGTCCTCGGTGA
>CAJMEU010000016.1 GCA_905212515.1 uncultured Oscillospiraceae bacterium
CCCTCCCGCCGGCTTTCCTAAAAAGAAAGCCGGCAAGCTACCTGGGGGTTCAGGGGGCAAAGCCCCCTGACGCTTCTTTCCCCCCTTTCTTTGCGGAAAGAAAGGGGGTGCCTCGCGGCATGAGCGCATAATATGGGCAAAACGGCTTGTCCGCGCAAAAAGAACGCGATGCTATAATGAAAGATATCGAATGCGCGGCCGCCTTCTTTTGGCCCGAGCCCCAAAAGAAGGCAAAAGGGCCCCCGTGGACCGGTTGGGCGCGGGGATGAAAACGCGATGCGGTTTAAAAAAACTACATTTATTTTTGAGCATAAAAATACACAAATAAAATGAAATAATAGGAAAATGTACTAATTTTTGTTAAGATTGCAAGTATATTCATTCATTAATTTGCAACTAGTCACTATATAGTCACTAGTTGCCTATTTGTCTGGCGACCCGTATACTTAGGTTCCAGACGGGAAAGACATCGACATTGCATTCCGTCAAAATCCCTCATCATACTGATTTCGAGGTGGTCAAAATGGAAAACGAAAAAACCTGCCGCGACTGTAAGCACTACCGGCGGCACTATGTCGACATCGAAGGGAGGTACCATGAAATCCACGACGGGCACTGCGTCTATCCCCGGGTCAAGCGCAAGCGGGCAGAGGATCTGCCCTGCGCACGCTTCACCCCGCTGGAGCCGGCGCCATCATCGACATAACAAAAGCCCCCTCGCGTTATCCGCGAGGGGGCCGCATTACGAAAGGCACTCAGCGATCCCGGTGATGGTCATTCCGGCGTGTACCGCCGTCACGGCGGGGAGGCCGGGGGCCGTCCGAGACGGTGTTTTCGGGGGTCAGGCCCTCCACCTCGATGAGGGCATCGCGGCGGGACAGGTTCAGACGGCCCTGCTCGTCGATCTCGGTGACCTTGACCAGCACCTCGTCGCCCACGTGGACCACGTCCTCCACCTTCTCGACCCGCTTGACGTCAAGGCGGCTGATATGGACGAGGCCCTCCTTGCCGGGGGCGATTTCCACAAACGCGCCGAAGGTCATCAGCCGGGTCACGCGGCCCTTATAGATCGCGCCGATCTCCGGATCCTTCGCAATGGTTTCCACCACGCTCAGAGCCCGCTTGGCGTCCTCGGTATTGAGGGCGGAGATGAAGACCGAGCCGTCCTCCTCGTTATCGAGCTTGCAGTTGCACTCGAGCTGGATCTTCTGAATGACCGAGCCGCCCTTGCCGATGACCTCCCGGATCTTGTCCACGTCGATCTTGGTGGACAGCATCTTGGGCGCGTAGGGGGACAGCTCTTCACGCGGGGCCGGGATGGCCTTGAGCATGATTTCATCGAGGATGTGCACCCGCGCTTTGTAGGTCTTGTCGAGCGCTTCCTTGATGATGGCCGGGGTCAGGCCGTGGACCTTGAGGTCCATCTGGATGGCGGTGATGCCCTTATGGGTGCCGCCCACCTTGAAGTCCATGTCGCCGTGGAAGTCCTCCACGCCCTGGATGTCCAGCATGGTCATCCAGCGCTCGCCCTCGGTGATGAGGCCGCAGGAGATACCGGCCACCGGCGCCTTGATGGGCACGCCGGTGTCCATCAGGGCCAGGGTGCTGCCGCAGATGGAAGCCTGGCTGGTGGAACCGTTGGAGCTCAGCACCTCGCTCACCAGGCGCAGCGCGTACGGGAACTCCTCGGTGGAGGGGATCACGGGCAGCAGGGCGCGCTCGGCCAAGGCGCCGTGGCCGATCTCACGCCGACCGGGGCTGCGGGGCGCGCGGGCCTCGCCCACGGAGTAGGGCGGGAAGTTGTAGTGGTGCATATAGCGCTTGGTCTCGTCGGTGGAGATGTCGTCGATGATCTGCGCGTCGCGCAGGGTGGACAGGGTGCAGGTGGTCAGCACCTGGGTCTGCCCGCGGGTGAACATGCCGCTGCCGTGCACGCGGGGCAGCAGGCCCACCTCGGCGGCCAGGGGGCGGATCTCGTTGATGCCGCGGCCGTCCACGCGCTTGCCCTCGTCCAGCAGCCAGCGGCGCACCACGAATTTCTGCATCTTGTACATGATCTCTTCAATGGTGCCCTCGCCCCACTGCTCGGCGTACTGGGCCGAGAGGCGGTCGCGGATGGGCAGAAGGCGCATGTCGCGCACGTTCTTGTCGTCCGTGTCCATGGCGGCCTTGAAGTCGTCCAGGTACTCGGCCTTCACGGCCTCGAACAGGTCGTGGTCCAGCTCCATGGACTGGAACTCCTTCTTGGGCTTGCCGATTTCGGCCACGATGCCGTTGATGAAGGTGATGAGCTGCTTGATCTCCCCGTGGGCCTCTTTGATGGCCTTGAGCATGGTGTGCTCGTCCACCTCGTTGGCGCCGGCCTCGATCATCACGATCTTCTCCATGCTGGCGGCCACGGTCAGCTGCAGATCGCTCTTTTCGCGCTGCTCCAGCGTGGGGTTCACCACCAGCTGGCCGTCCACCAGGCCCATGTAAACGCCCGCGATGGGGCCCTTCCAGGGGATGTCGGAGATGGAGATGGCGATGGAGGTGCCGATCATGCCCGCGATCTCCGGGCTGCAGTCCTGGTCCACGCTCATGACGGTCATCACCACAGACACGTCGTTGCGCATGTCCTTGGGGAACAGGGGGCGGATGGGCCGGTCCACCACGCGGCTGGTGAGGATGGCCTTCTCGCCCGGGCGGCCCTCGCGGCGCATGAAGCTGCCGGGGATGTGGCCCACGGAATACAATTTTTCCTCAAAATCCACGCTGAGGGGGAAGAAGTCGATGCCGTCGCGGGGCTTCTCGCTCATGGTGACGTTGCACAGCACGCGGGTGTCGCCGTAGGCGATCATGCAGCTGCCGTTGGACAGGCCGCACATCTTGCCCGTCTCCACCACGAAGGGCCGGCCGGCCAATGTGGTCTCAAATTTGCGGTAATGGGGGAATGTCTCTTTTTGCGATGCGAATTCCAATGCCATAATATTGCCTCCTAAAAATTTGTATCTCTCAGGGAGGCTTTAGCAACAAATCCAACGCGTTTCGGTGCCGAAACGCCCTCGATTTATTGCTAACAACCGTCCCCTTGAATCCCTCGTTTAATACACCGAAAGGCAGACGGGCTTCCCGTCTGCCTTCGGTCGATGGGTCTTATTTGCGCAGGCCCAGCTTGGCGATCAGGGCGCGGTAGCGCTCCACGTCCTTCTTCTGCAGGTAAGCCAGCAGGTTGCGGCGCTGGCCGACCATCTTCAGCAGGCCGCGATAGCTGTGCTTATCGTTCTTGTTGGCCTTCAGGTGCTCGTTCAAATGGTTGATGCGCGCGGTGAGCAGCGCCACCTGCACCTCGGGGGAACCGGTGTCGTTCTCGCTCAGGCGGGCGGACGCGATGATCTCTTGCTTGTTCATCATAGTACTTTCTCCTCTTATCAATCAATTTGCCCTGGACGCAGCACCGGTAGACCATCGAGGGATGCGCCGTGCACCGGGCCCGGGTAGGTTGGCCGCAATTGCGGCAGCTTATATAGTATACCACAGCCAAAGGGGGAAATCAAGAGGATTTTCCCCTTTTACAGGCTGGGCAGCGGATAGTCCAGCTCGTAATTGCGGCACAGCTCCATAAAGGCCTGCATGGCCGGGGTGAGGAATTTGTCCCGGTGGTAGATGATGTGGTACTTGCGCCTGAACGGCAGCCCCTCCACCTGGAAGGCGTGCAGCCTGCCCAGGCTCAGCGGCAGCGCCAGCATCCGCCGGGGCAGCACCGCCACGCCCACACCCTGGATGACGGCGTTCACCAGGGCGCCGGTGCTGATGCTCTGCCAGGCGGGGTGCACGGTATAGCCGGCGGCCTCCATCACGCTGTCCAGCACCTCCCGGGTGCCGCTGCCCTGTTCCCGCAGCAAAAAGCGCTGGGCCGCAAACACCTCTTGGGCCACCACTTCGCCCTGGGCGAAGGGCCCCTCGGCCGAACAGACGCCCACCAGCTCGTCCTCCATATAGGCTTCCTCCACCAGCAGGGGGCTGTGCACGGTGCCCTCGATGAGGGCCAGGTCCAGCTGGTTCTCCAGCAGCAGCCCCTCCAAATGTTTGGACTGGGCCACCTCGGCACGCAGCTCCACCGCCGGGTACACCACGCCGAAGGCCTTGGCGTAGGCGGGCAGGAATTGCGAGCCGATGGTGATGCTGGCTCCCACCCGCAGCACGCCCTGGTCGTCCCAGTTGTGCATACCGGCCTCCATCTCGTCGAACAGGGCGCGGATATGCACCGCATAGGCTTTGAAGCGCAGCCCGGCCTCGGTGATGCACAGCCGGCGGGACAGCCGCTCGAACAGCTGCACGCCGTAGTAATGCTCCAGGTCCGCGATGGCCTGGCTCACCGCCGGCTGGGCCATGTACAGCGCGCGGGCGGCGCGGGTGATGTTGCAGTCGTTCTCGCACACGGCCAAAAAAATTTTGATGTGGCGCAGCGTCAAGGGGAGCTCCTCCTTCCATCATAACGAAATGCTTATCAGAACGATCATATTATACTATTTTACTTATCTGTCGGCAAGGCATATGGTAGAAGTAAAGGAGTGATGCACTGTGAAAAAGCCCTTCAAACTTTATGCGCAGCTGTTCTGGTATACGTTCCAGCTCAGCGCGTTCACCTTCGGCGGCGGATTCGTCATCGTGCCGCTGATGCGCAAAAAATTCGTACAGGACCTGCACTGGATCGACGACGAGGAGATGATGGACATCGCCGCCATCGCCCAGTCCTCGCCGGGCGCCATCGCCGTGAACGCCTCCATCCTGCTGGGCTACCGGGTGGCCGGCGTGGCCGGGGGCCTGGTCACCGTGGTGGGCACGGTGCTGCCGCCGCTGGTCATCCTGTCGGTGATCTCGTTCTTTTACGCCGCCTTCCGCGCCAACCGCTATGTCAGCCTGGTGATGAAGGGCATGCAGGCCGGCGTGGCCGCCGTGATCTGCGACGTGGTGCTGACCATGGGCGCCAGCGTGCTGAAAAGCCGGCGGCTGCTGTATCTGCTGACGCTGGGCGGCGCGTTCATCGCCGTGTATTTCTTCAAGGTCAATGTCATTTTGGTCATCCTGGTGTGCGGCCTGGTGGGCGCCTGGGACGCGGTGCGGCATCACCGCGGGCGGAAGGCGGGTGGCTGGCTGTGATCTACTTGGAACTGTTCTGGAGCTTTTTCCAAATCGGGCTGTTCAGCATCGGCGGCGGCTACGCGGCCATGCCGCTGATCCAGCACCAGGTGGTGGAGACCCACGCCTGGCTCACCATGACCCAGTTTGCCGACATCATCACCATCGCCGAGATGACGCCCGGCCCCATCGCCGTGAACTCGGCCACCTTCGTGGGCATCCACATCGCCGGCATCCCCGGCGCGCTGGTGGCCACGGCGGGATGCGTGTTCCCCTCCTGCGTCATCGTGCTGCTGCTGGCCTGGGTGTACGGCCGCTACCGCAGCATGAACGTGATGCAGGGCGTCCTGCAGGGACTGCGGCCGGCCGTGGTGGCCATGATCGCCAGCGCGGGGCTGTCGCTGCTGGCCCTGGCCCTGTTCGGCACGCAAAGCGGCGCCGTCCACTGGGCCGATCTGAACTGGGTGGCGGTGGGCCTGTTTGCGGCCGCCCTGGCAGCCCTGCGCAAATTCAAAAAAAGCCCCATCCTGGTGATGGGCGGCACCGGCCTGGCCGGCATGGCCGTCTACCTGCTGCTGGGGATGTGAGAGGAGGCGTCTTTCCATGGAGTATCTCATCAAGCGCGGCACCTTGTACCAGCGCCGGCGGGACGGCACGTTCAGCGACGCGCTGGCCAAGATCCAAAACACGCTGGACGGCCAGAAAAAGGAGATCGTCTCCCTGACGGACCTCAAGGAATACGCGGCGGACGTGTGCGGCGGCCAGGGCGTGAACGGGCACCGCTACGAGCTGTGCGGCCCCGACGGCCGCCTGGTGGCCCTGGGCCTGCCCTGCTACGCGGCCGACGAGGACCCCGCGTCCCACGGCTGGCCGGTATCCCATCTGCCCAAGGCCGACCATGCGCATCTGCGGCTGGGCCCCGACGCCTACGAGCTGCGCCAGCTGGACCAGCAGCATTACCGGCTGTACGGCCCGGACGGCGCGCCGGCGCTGTCCATCGCCCACCGGGGCCTGCCCGGCGGCTGGGACCTGGTGGCCGCCGCCGATTTTCCCCCGCCCCTGCTGTGCGCGCTGCTGGTGTTCTGTTTGTACCTGGACCGGGAGAATGAATTTTTGCTGGTGTGAAATAGCTCCGCGGGCAACTTTTCCGCCCCGCGGCCCCAAGCGTCCAAAAGGCCTCCGGGAAAACTTCCCGGAGGCCCGTTTTATCCTGCGGCGCGCGCCTCGTCGGCCGCGCGGCGCACCATGGCCGTCAATTCGTCCAGGGTGTTGTATTTTTGGGTGCCCCACAAATAGCGCACAAAGCGCACGGGGATCCGGTCGCCGTACACGTCGCCGGCAAAATCCGGGATAAACGTCTCACAGGTGACCAGGCCGCTGTCGTCCACCGTGGGGCGGCTGCCCAGGCCGGTGGCCGCGGGGCGCCAGGCGCCCTCCAGCCACACACGGGTGACGTACACGCCGCTTTTGGGCACCAGCATGTCCGCCGGATACACCTGGTTGATGGTGGGAAAGCCCAGCGTGCGCCCCAGCCCCCGTCCGTGGCGCACGGGGAAGGCGATCTCATAGGGCTGCCCCAGCAGTGCTTCGGCCAGGGGGATGTCGCCGGCCGTAAGCGCGGCGCGGATGCGGGTGGAGGACACGGGCGCGCCCTCGTACAGGCAGGTGGGCACCACGTGCGTCCCGATGCCCCGGGCCCCGCACAGCTTCGCCAGCAGGGCGGCGTCTCCGGCCTTGTGCGCGCCGAAGGTGAAGTCCCCGCCACAGAACACCTGCCGCGCCGCCAGCCGCCCCACAAGGAATTCATCCACGAAGGCCTCCGGGGACAGGGCGCTGAACTGCTCAAAGGGCGGGCAGAGGATGGCCTGGACGCCCATCTGCCCCATGCGGCGCAGTTTTTCCTCCGGGGCCAAAATGGCTTTCCCCTTGCCCGCGCCGCCATGGGGCAGGGTGAAGGTGAACGCGGCCGGGCACAGGCCCTCGGCGCGGGCGGCCGCGATGGCGCGGCCCAGCACCGCCCGGTGGCCCAAATGCACGCCGTCGAAATAACCCAGGGCGACGGCGGCAGGCCCGGCGGTCTGCGTGACGGCAATTTCCTCCCTTGACAAAACCTGTCGCCCTCCTTAAAATAGTGGAATTGAAACGCCTGGGGCGGATCAGCCGCACCGGCCCTGTAAGATTAAATGATGAGGAGGCAAAGCCAAATGGCCCTTACCGTAAACATTTACTATACCGGCAACCATGGAAACGCCAAAAAATTCGTGCAGGAGATGCTTTCCAGCGGCGTTGTCAGCGCCATCCGCGCTGAAGAAGGCAATCTGCGATACGAATATTTTTCTCCCATCGAAGATGGGGAGACGGTACTTTTGATCGACAGCTGGAAAGACCAGCGCTCACTTGACCTGCATCACGCTTCATGGATGATGGAAAAAATCGCTTCTCTCAGAACAAAATATGACCTGCACATGAAGGTGGAACGATACGTCTCTGATGAAGACGCCGCCGCAGAAGATGATGCCTTTATAAGGAAATAACTTCTGTTTTAACGGGCCGTAAGGGCCTGGTGGGTCACGCCCTTCTGACAGCGGGCCAATATCCCGTCCCTGCTCAAGCGTCCCCGCCCGCGCCGCTTGGGGCGCCCGCAAAAGGCGACCGACACGGCCGGCGGCCGTTTTTCTGCCCCGTGGCCAGGCGCTGAAGATAAGATTTTTTGCCACGGAGCAACAAAAAATAGCCGTAGGCTATTTTTTCGGCTATGTGGGCCGTCCCCGGCCCACGGCCAGGAAGATCAGGTTTTCGTAACAAAGCAATAAAAAAAACAAGGCAAAACATGCGTGAAATAAAGGCAAATGAACGCGTTTTTTATGTAAATCAAGGCGAATTTTGCGCGCATTCAGCGCAAAAAACGCGCCAAACAGTGCCTTGGGGCCCTTGTAGGCGCCCGATCAGCGCTCTATGAACAGCTTTTCCGCGGTCAGGGTGCCCTGCTGCAGCCGTCCCACGCCCAAAAAACCGCCGTCGGCGCGCCGGATGCGCACGCGGCCCTCGGCGGCGCGGGGTGCCGCGCGGTACACGGGCGCGCCGTTGCACAGCCGCCCTTGGGCGGCCTCGTCCACCGTCAGCGCGGGCAGGGCGGCAAACACCGTCTCCACACTGGTCAGCAGCGCTTCCAGCCGGCCCTCGTCCCGGGCTGCCTGAATGGCCTCCAGCGTGTGGGCGTCGGCCAGCGTGTAGGGCCCGGCGGCCGTGCGGCGCAGGGCCGCCATGGTGGCCGGCACGCCCAGGGTCCTGCCGATGTCCTCCAGCAGCACGCGCACATAGGTGCCCTTGCCGCAGTGGACGCGCAGGGTGTACGCATGTTCCGCCGGACGGCCCAGCAGCTCCAGGCTATGGATGACCACGGGCCGCGCTTTGCGCTCCACCTCGCGGCCGCTGCGGGCGGCCTTGTACAGGGGCTGGCCGTCCACCTTCACCGCCGAGTACATGGGCGGCACCTGGCTGCCCTCGCCCAAAAAGGCGGGCAGCGCCGCGGCCACCGCGGCCTCGTCCAGCGCCGGCGGCACGGGGGCTTCCTCCACCACGGCGCCGGTGACGTCACCGGTGTCCGTGCGCCGGCCCAGCAGCATGGTGGCCTCGTACACCTTATCGTGGCGCGTCTGCAGGTCCACCGCCTTGGCCGCCTGGCCGATAAACACGGGCAGCACGCCCGTGGCCATGGGGTCCAGCGTGCCGGAGTGGCCGATCTTGCGCGTCTGGCAGATGCCCCGCAGCTTGGCGATCACGTCGAAGGAGGTGAAGCCCGCGGGTTTATCGACGATCAGGATCCCTTGCATAAAATCTTTTCCACCTCGGCCAGCAGGGCCATGCGGGCGTTTTCCTGGCTGCCCAGGATCTCGCACCCGGCGGCCTGCGCGTGGCCGCCGCCGCCCAGGCGCTTGCAGATGTCGGAGGCGTTCACGCCCGGCACCGTGCGCACGCTGACTTTATAGCTGCCCGTGGGCTGCTGGCGCATGGTGATGCCCACCTTCACGCCCTCGATGGCGCGGGGGATGCCGGTGATGCCCTCCAGGTCGGTGCCGTCGGCGCCGGCCTCGGCGATCTGCTCTTTGGTCAGGCACACCAGGGCGCACTGGCCGTCGTAATAATACTGCAAGCTCTCCAGCGCCAGGCACTCGATGGCCAGGCGGCTGCGGGACTTGCTCTCGAACAGGATCCCGTTCAGGCTCACCGTGTCGGCGCCGGCCTCCATCAGGCGGGCGGCCACCTCGTGGGTGCGGGCCGTGGTGTTGGCGAACTTGAAGCAGCCCGTGTCCGTGGAAAGCCCTGTGTACAGGCAGCTTGCGATGACGGGGGTGATGTTGGCGCCCATCTCGCACAGCAGGGTGTAGATGATCTCGGCCGTGGCCGCCGCGCCGCCGTCCAGCAGCATGGCGTCGGCATAGCCGCCGTTGGAGGGGTGATGGTCGATGCACAGGTCCACCCGCTCGGAATAGGGCTTCACGCCGTCGCCGAACAGCTGGATGCCCGCCACGTCGATGGCCACCACGTACTGCGGCTCAAAACCGCCGTCGAACAGGCACATCTCCATATAGTCGTAGCGGGCGGGGATGGGGTCCGCGCACAGCACGGCCACCGTCTTGCCGATATCGGCTAGGGCGTGGTACAGCGCGGCCGCGCTGCCCAGCGTGTCGCCGTCCGGGTTTTTATGGCACAGCAGCAGGATGTTCTCAGCCCGCAGCAGGCGCGCCAGCACGGCGGCAAAATCCAAAATCTCACTCATGATCTATCTTCCTCACTGTTTGCCCCAAGGGGCAGTGACGCATTTTTACAGCGCCCCGGCGGGGCCGCCGGGGCGCGGAAAGCTTTGAAAACGCCCGCCCTTTCAGCCGTCCTTGTGCAGGCCGGCCAGCAGGTCGTTGATATGGCTGGCGTAGCGGGCGCCGTCGTCCGCGATGAAGCGGAACTCGGGCGTTTTGCGGATGTGCATGTGCTTTGCCACCTCGCTGCGCACGTGGCCCGCGGCGCGGTTCAGCGCCGCCACGGCCGCGGCCGAGGAGTCGCCCCCGTCCAGCATGCTGACGTAGACCTTGGCGCTGGAAAGGTCCGGCGCCACCTCCACGCGCATGACGGTGAGCAGGCCGTTTTGCAGGCAGGGGTCCTTCATGCCGCCGATGACGGCGATCAGTTCCCGCTTCATGTCCGAGGCCAGGCGGGCCATATTCTTGCTCTGAGGCATCCTTGTTCCTCCGTTGCGATTTAGTCGCGGTATTCCTCCATCACGAAGGCCTCGAAGATATCGCCCTCTTTGATGTCGGAGAATTTGTCCAGGCCGATGCCGCACTCGTAGCCCTGGGCCACTTCCTTCACGTCGTCCTTGAAGCGGCGCAGGCTGTCGATCTCGTCCTCGGTGATGACGATGCCGTCGCGCACCAGGCGGATCTTGGCGGCGCGGGTCACTTTGCCGTCCAGCACGTAGCAGCCGGCGATGGTGCCGGCAGAGCTGATCTTGAACACGCTGCGCACCTCGGCGCGGCCCAGCTCCACCTCGCGGAACTTGGGCGCCAGCATGCCCTTCATGGCGTCGGTCACGTCGTTGATGGCGTCGTAGATCACGCGGTACATGCGCATTTCCACTTCCGCCTGGGCGGCCTCTTCCTTGGCCACGGGGTCGGGCCGGACGTTGAAGCCGATGATGATGGCGTTGCCGGCGTTGGCCAGCATCACGTCGGATTTGTTGATGGCGCCCACGCCCGCGTGGATCACGCGCACGCGCACCTCGTCGTTGCCGATCTTTTCCAGGCTCTGCTTCACGGCCTCGGCGCTGCCCTGTACGTCGGCCTTCACGATGATGGCCAGCTCCTTGCGCTCGCCCTCGGCGATCTGGCTGAACAGGTTATCCAGCGTGACCTTCTTATAGGAGGCGAACTGCTGCTCTTTCTGGGCGGCGGCGCGCTTGTCGGCCAGCTCGCGGGCCAGCTTCTCGTCCTCCACCGCGTCGAACAGGTCGCCGGCGGCGGGCACCTCCGTCAGGCCGGTGATCTCCACGGGCATGGAGGGGCCGGCCGCCTGCAGGCTGTTGCCCTGGTCGTCGCGCATCACGCGCACGCGGCCCACGGCCGTGCCGGCAATGACAATGTCGCCCTGATGCAGCGTGCCTTTCTGCACCAGGATGGTGGCCACGGGGCCCTGGCCTTTGTCCAGGCGGGCCTCGATGACCGCGCCCTTGGCGCGGCGGTTGGGGTTAGCCTTCAGCTCTTTCACCTCGGCCACCAGGTTGATGCTCTCCAACAGATCCTGGATGCCCTGGCCGGTCATGGCGGAGACGGGCACGCAGATGGTGTCGCCGCCCCACTCCTCGGGCACCAGCTCGTATTTGGTCAGCTGCTCCTTCACCTGCTCGGGGTTGGCGGCGGGCTTATCCATCTTGTTGATGGCCACGATCACCGTGACGCCGGCCGCTTTGGCGTGGTTGATGGACTCCACCGTCTGGGGCATGATGCCGTCGTCGGCCGCCACCACCAGCACGGCGATGTCCGTCAGGTTGGCGCCGCGGGCGCGCATGGAGGTGAACGCCTCGTGGCCCGGGGTGTCCAGGAAGGTGATGGGCTTGCCGCCCACTTCCACCTGATACGCGCCGATGTGCTGGGTGATGCCGCCGGCCTCGCCCGCGGTCACGCGGGTCTTGCGGATGGCGTCCAGGATGGAGGTTTTGCCGTGGTCCACGTGGCCCATGACCACCACCACGGGCGGGCGCTCGGCCAGGTCCTCGTCCCGGTCCTCGTCGGTCTCGAACAGACGCTCCTCGATGGTGACGTGCACCTCGTGCTCCACCTTGGCGCCCAGTTCCTCGGCCACCAGGGCGGCGGTGTCGAAGTCCACGGCCTCGCTGATGGAGGCCATGACGCCCAGGCCCATCAGCTTTTTGATGACCTGCGCCACGTTCACCTTCAGGCGGGACGCCAGCTCGCCCACGCCGATCTCGTCGGGGATGGACACTTTCAGCTGGGCCTTGCGGGCCTTCTCCAGCTGGATGCGCTGCAGGCGCTCGGCCTCGGTCTCGCGCTTTTTATAGGGGTTCTGGCCCCGGCCGCCGAAGCGGTTTTTGTTGTTGCCGCCGAACTTCTGCTTGTTGCCCGCGGGCGTGGGCTTGCGGCGGTTCTCCACGGGCTTCGCCGCGGCCAGCTCGGTGTATTTCTCGTTGAACTTATCCAGGTTGACATCGGCGGAGGAGGTGTCCACGGTGCGCACCACCACCTCGCGCTTGGGCGCCTCGGGCTTGGCCGCCTTTTCGGGCTTGGGCATGCGGATGCGCTCCTTGCGCTTTTGGGGCGGCGCCTTCACCACGGTGCCGTCGGCCTTTTTCAGCTCCGGCGCCTTGGGCTTGGGGGCCGAATCCAGATACTCGTCAAGGGTGGCCACCTCGGCCTCTTTGGTGTAGTGCTCGAACACGCGGTTCAGCTCCTGTTCGGTCAGCTGGGCCGTGTGCTTTTTCACTTCCCCGGTCCACTGGGTGAACAAGTCGATCAGCGCCTTGTTCTGCACCCCCAGGTCTTTTGCCAGTTCGCTCAGTTTATGTTGAATGGTCATGGACGTTCCTCCTTCATGGTCGCTTCGCTCTCCAGTTTTGTGCGGCAGAGCTGTGCGAGATCCGCATTGGTGACGGCGAATACCGCCGTGGGTTTCTTGGTGATGGGGTCCAGCTGGGCCTGCGTGCGGGGCAGGGTGTAAAAATCACACAGGTCCTGGCAGAAACTTTGGGCGCGGCGGGCGGTGCCGGGCGACGCGTCGCACGCGCACAGCACCAGTTGGGCCTTGCCTTTGAAAACGCTCTCTTTCACTGCGTCGAACCCCGTGACCAGCGCCCCGGCCTTGCGGCACAGGGAGAGCGCGAACAACAGGTCGTCACGCTTCATCATGGTCCGCCGCCTCCATCTGGGCAGCCATGGCGTCGTAGATCTCTTCGGGGATCGCCACCTCGAGGGCGCGCTCGAAGCGCTTGGCCTTGCGGGCCTTGAGAAGGCACGCGGCCGAGGGGCACACATAGGCGCCGCGGCCGGGCTTCTTGCCCTTCAGGTCCAGCGAGACCGTGCCGTCCGGCGCGCGCACCACGCGCACCAGCTCCTTCTTCGGTTTTGATTCTCCGCATCCGCTGCACCGGCGCAGCGGGATCTTTTTCGGCGTCATGGCTGTTCTCCTTTTGTGGTTCAGTCCGCGGGCTCCTGGGCGGGCTCGTCTTTCACGGGCGGCTCCTCGCCATAGTAGCCGCTCTCGGGCCGGATATCGATATTATAGCCGGTCAGGCGCGCCGTCAGGCGGGCGTTCTGGCCTTTATTGCCGATGGCCAGGCTCAGCTGGTGGTCGGGCACGGTCACGCGGCAGGCGCGGGTCTCGCCGGGCAGCAGCTCCACGCCCACCACCGTGGCGGGGCTGAGGGCCGCGCTGATGAACTCGGCCGGGTCCTCGCTCCAGCGGACGATGTCGATCTTCTCGCCGCCCAATTCCTCCACGATCTTGGCCACGCGCTGGCCCCGGGGGCCGATGCAGGCGCCCACCGGGTCCACGTTGGGGTCCTTGCTCCACACGGCCATTTTGGTGCGGGCGCCGGCCTCGCGGCTGATGGCCTTCACTTCCACGGTGCCGTCGAAGATCTCGGGCACCTCCATCTCGAACATGCGCTTGACCAGGCCCGGATGCGTGCGGGACAGCATCATGCGCGGGCCGCGGTCGCCCTCCATCACGTCCACCACGTACACCTGCAGGCGCTGGCCCTCGGCCAGCTCCTCGCCGGGCACCTGCTCGTTGCGGGGCAGGGTGGCGGTGCCGCCCTTGGGCAGCTCCAGCGTGACAAGGCCGCGCACCGGGTCGATGTTGGCCACCACGGCGGACACGATCTCGTGCGCCTTGGACTGCATCTCCGCGTACTGCTGGCTGCGCTCAGCCTCCTTCAGGCCCTGGCGGATGACGTGCTTGGCCGTCTGGGCGGCGATGCGGCCGAAGTCCTGGGTCTTCAGGGGGATCATGTACTCGTCGCCCACTTTATAGGTCTTCTTTTTGGCCTGCGCCTCGCTCACGCCGATCTGGCACCTGTCGTTTTCCACCTCGTCGTCGGCCACGATGTGCCGCATCAGGTACACGGCGAACTTGCCCTGTGCCGGGTCGATCTCCACCAGGACGTTGTCGTCCTCCACGTCATAGTCCTTTTTCACGGCAATGACGATGGCGTTTTTGATCTTCTCCAGCAAATAGTCCGCCGGCAGGCCGCGCTCGGCCTCCAACATGCTCAGCGCCTCAAAAAATTCCGCATTCATTTTTCTAAACCATCCCTTTACCTATAAAATGTAGTCAAAACAGATCTTCGTCATCACACAGTTTGAAATAGCTGGCGTCCTTTTGGTCCACCACGGCCTGCGTGCCGTCCTCCAGTGCCAGGGTGACCAGGGGCCCTTCCTTTCCTCGGAGGATGCCGGCGATGTCTCGCCGGCCGGCCCCGTCCGGGCGGATGAGATGGGCCAGCACCTTCTGGCCGCGCTTGGCTGCGAAGTGGGCGTCCCGCGTCAGCTTGCAGCCCAGCCCCGGGCTGCCCACCTCCAGGTAATAGCTCTGGCTGATGGGGTCGGCCTCGTCCAGCACCGGGTTGATGGCCCGGGTGGCGTCCTCGCAGGCGTTCATGTCCAGCGGCTCGTCCCTGTCGATGAAGATGCGCAGGAACCAATCCGGCCCTTCTTTTTCAAAGCGCACGTCCCACAGGCGCATGCCCAGCCGCGCCAGCACCGGCGCCACCAGTGCCTCCACCGCCTGCACCGTGCCGCCTTTTTCCTTTGCCATGTCCTTCCTCCCCGCCGGCCAAAAGGCCCAAACAACAGGAAAGAGCGGGCCCCGCGGCCCACTCTTTCATCCAAAACGTAATCGTACAATAAGTATTATAGCACAGGGGCCGGACAATTGCAACCTTTTTCTCTGCGTCAGAAAAACAGCACGTCGCCGCAGCCCAGGTGACAGCCGGCCGCGCCGCCGCGGGCAAGCCGGGCCTGCACCGCCGGGCCCGAGCAGTGGCCCAGGGCCAGCAGGCGCGCGCCCTGGCGGCACAGCTGCTCCACCGTCAGGCCGGCGCGGGCTTCGTCCGCCTCCGCCAGGTGGATGCCCCCCACCACGGCCGTCACGGGCCGGTCAAAGCGGCGGCGCGCCGCGTCCACCATGTTCAGGATGCCCGGGTGGCTGCATCCCACCACCAGCACCAGGCCGTCCTTTGTCTCGGCCGCCAGACACACTTCCTCGGCAAAGGGGTCCGGCTCGTCACAGGGCGGCTCGCCCACGCGGAAGCGGGCGGGGATGTTCTCCCACTGGTTCACCCGCGCAAAGCCCGACAGCAGCCACACGCCGTCCCACAGGGGCAAAACGCCCTCCACCGTGCGGTGCTCCAGCCCGCACCCGGCGATCAGGCGGGGCGTCAGCGCGCCGGACAGGGCCGTGTATTTGACGCCTTCCCTGCTGTATTTGGGCCGGAAGAACCCCGGCCCCGTGTACACCGGCGCGCGCACCGCGCCCGTTTGCAGCAGCTCCGGGCAGCCGCCGGCGTGGTCGTAATGGCCGTGGCTGAGCACCAGGGCGTCCACGGCCGCCAGGTCCTTGCCCAGCAGGGCCGCGTTGTAAGGCGCGGTGCCGTCGGGGCCGCAGTCGAACAGCACGGTGCCGCCGTCCGTCTCGATGTAATAGGAAAGGCCGTGCACGGCCCGCAGGGACCGGTTGGCCGAAAGCTGGTCGTCCAGCAAAACCGTCAGTTTCATCCCTTTGCCCTCCCCGCTTTCAGTCCCGCATGGTGCGCACTTCGGCCTCCAGCCGCGCCTGCCGCTCTTCGGGCAGGGGCTGCTTTTCGGCGATCAGCGCCTTGGTGGGGATGCCCTGCTGGGTGAACATCTGCTCGTGCTCGGTGCGGATGTTCCAGGTCGGCTCGTCCGCGTGCAGATCCCGCGTCATCCATGTCACCCGGAAGCCCGCCATGGGCAGGTAAGCCAGCGTGTCCTCAAACAGCCCCTCGTCGTCGCACTTGAACCACAGCCCCGCGCCGTCCGGCATGAAACGGCGGTACTGCGCCAGCTGGCGGGGGTGGGTCAAACGATGCTTTTTGTGGCCCGTCTTTTTGTTCCAGGGGTTGCAGAAATTGATGTACACCCGCTCCACCCTGTCACCCTCGGCCAGGATATTGCGGATCTCCTCGATGTTCCAGGTGAAAATTTTCACGTTGTCCGGCGCGCGGCCGGCGGTGGCATAGGCTTTGTCGATGTTGCGCTTGGCCAGGATGAGCACCTTGTCCGTGATGTCGATGCCCAGGTAGTTGTTCTCCGGGTGGGCGGCGGCCAGGCGGGACAAAAAGCCGCCTTTGCCGCAGCCCAGCTCTACATACAAGGGCTGCCCGGGCCTGGCGAACAGGCCCCGCCAGTTCCCCTTTTGGGCCGCCGGGTCACCCACGTGGAAGTCGCAGGCCGCCAGCTCCGGCCCAGCCCAGGGTTTGAAACGCATGCGCATGGTGTTTTTCTCTCCTTTTCCTTCGCGCCGCGGCGGCATAGCCATTGCATTTCGCCGCCGAATGCCCTATAATAAAGGCGAGGCACAAGAAAGTGCAAACAGGCAGCGGGGTGTCGTTACCACCCCGCCGCCCTGTCGGAAGCAACACCCTTCCAACAACAGCCAAAAAGCTGCGAATGCAAAGCTATTATACCCTTTTTCCGCCCTGTAAGCAAGGCGGGATGGGGCTTGTTTTTGCACCTCCGGCGCTGTGTTGGGAAGTAATTTCCGGCACAGCGCTTTTTTGTTGCCTCGCACGGGGCCCGGAAACGCCGCGAAGCTTTCCCTTTCCGGGCCCCGCTGTGAGGGAATATGGCCCTGCGGGGCCCAAAATAAGGAGGATTGTTTATGAAAAAATGGTTGTCCCTGTGCATGGCCCTGTGCATGGCCTTCACCCTGGCCGCACCGGCTTTGGCCGAAGGGGTGCTGAGGGAGGCCCCTTTGGCGGAGGCCGAAGCCCCGGCCGAGGCGCCGCTGTTGGACGTCGAAACGCCTCCAGTGGAGATTGGGCAAACGGCCCTGGAAGAGGAACCCAAGGGCAGCAGCCTGATCTCGCCCGTCAATATTTCGGTGAATCAGTGGGTGAATGGGTATACTGTGGATCGTTATTCAATGGACTACTACCGTTTTACCCTCTCGCAGCCCGGTGTGGTCAGTTTCAGCTTCCGCCACACGCGGGAGGACAGTAGCCTTTATTGGTACGTTTCCTTGGGTTATGAATCCAACGGCAATTTTCACGCTTATACCGATCAAAGGATCCTGCTTCGCAATGTGGCTGAAGTCACCAGCTATAAGGTGGGCTTGCCCGCTGGCACTTACTATATAAAAGTGAATCCCAATTATGGATATGGTAGTGTCCCCGAAGGCCGCAGCTACAGCGTAAAGGCGAACTATATGGCCAGCAGCCAGTGGGAAACGGAGCCGAACGATTTCATGATCACGACCGCCGACCCTATTCAGGCGGGCCGTACCTATTATGGTTCGACGCTGGACAGATATGATCTGGATTATTTCCGCTTTACCGTGCCCCAGAGAAGCACCGTGACACTGACCTTCGACCACAACCGGGCAAGTGAAAATCGTTACTGGTATGTTTCCATCGGATACGACAACAACGGGACTTTTTCTTCTATCACAGGCCAAAAAATCACTTTGGACAGCGCTGCAAGCACTACCCTCAGCGCGACGCTTTCGGCAGGTACTTACTATATAAAAGTGGATCCCTATTACGGAAATAGTAGTAATGTCCCCGAGGGCCGCGAATACAACTTCACGCTCACCGGCATCGTCGACCCTGCCCAACTGCGCGGCTTCGTCACCCGCTTGTACGACAAATGCCTGGGCCGCCAGCCGGACGCGTCGGGCATGAACACCTGGGTGGGCGTGCTGGCGGACGGCAGCTGGACGGCCGAGCGCGTGGCCTGGGGCTTTGTGTTCAGCAAGGAGTACATCAATAAGCATACCTCCAACGACGCCTACGTGCGCATGCTGTACCGGGTGTACATGGACCGGGAGGCAGATTCCTCCGGCTACAACACCTGGATGGGCCTGCTGAACAGCGGCGCCTGGAGCCGCGAGCAGGTGATGCAGGGTTTCTCCCGCAGCGTGGAATTCAAAAACATCTGTGCCCGCTACGGCATGACGCCGTGGTAATATCTGGAAGCCAAAAAGCAGGCAACCCGGCGGGTCGCCTGCTTTTTTATGATCTACCGTTGTTGGACGGGGCGCGCCCCCAGCGAAAAAGCATTGCAATCCGCCCCAAGATGCCCTATAATAAAGGCGAGGCACCAAAAAGTGCACACAGGCAGCGGGAAGGTGCGAACTTCCCGCCGCCCTGTCGGAAGACTGTACCTTCCAACAACAGCAAATGCTGCGAATGCAAGACAATTATACCCTTTTTTCGCCTTCTAAGCAAGGCGGGATAGGGCTTGTTTTTGCACCTCCGGCGCTGTGTTGGGATTTATTCCGACACAGCGCTTTTTTGCTGCCTCACAAGTCCGGTGCGGGCATTGCTGCCCGCGCCGGGCTTTGCTGTAAGAGGATCGGCCCTTTTTGGGGGCTGGCGATAAAAGGAGGATCGGCAATGAGGAAATTTTTATCTTTGTGTTTGGCCCTGGCCCTGGTGTTTTGCCTGGCGGCCCCAGCCCTGGCCGAAGAGGCATTGGCAGAGGCCCCGCTGGCGGGGGAATCGCTGCTGGCGGGGGAGGCGGCCGAAGCTGCGCCGCCGGTTTTGCAGGAAGCCGACAAGGCCCTGGCCGGGACGCCCAAAACGGCGGATGGGCCCATTGAAGTTTGGAAGAATTATTTAACATCCAATACGGTGCGGCCCGAAGATAAAGTCGGCGCCTATGCTTCCCTAAAAGAAGCCTTTGCGGCAGTGACCCAAAGCGCGGAGACCCCAAAATTGGTGTATATCCGCCAGGATTATACCTTGGAAGAGGATTTGGAAATCCCCACGGGCGTGCGGCTGATCGTCTACGGAAACGGCAACAAGCCAGGGGAGCAAGGGGCGACCTTGACCATTCCCAACGGCAGGACGCTTACCGTAAAAACAGATTGCGACCGGTTCGATGTGCTGAATAATTCCACGTTGCATATAGAAGAAGGCGGGAAAGTTTTACTGCAAGGGGGCGGCTACTGGACCGGGGGACCGAAAGCAGGATCAGTCATGCTCGAAAAAAATGCCGTTCTGCTGGGGGATCTTTCCGTCCCGGAAAATATGCGCCTTTATCGGGGCGGCGGGATATCTTACTACGCAAAGGAGCAAAGCAGCACGCCGGAGGAGATCGTCACAGATGCCCAGGGCAAGCAGTACGCTTGTGAAAAGCTGAGCTGGGTAGGCCTCTCCAGCGGCGAGACCCTGACGCTGCTGAAAGACGTCACCGGAACCCTGACGGTTTCGGGCGACGATATCACCCTCGATTTAGGCGGGCATGCCTGGACGACAGGCGGGACAGCGTACCCGGCGGCTAAACTGAACGGAACAGGCATCGTCGTTAAAAACGGGACGCTTCAAGCACAAGCGGGGAGCAAGTGCCCGGTGGACTTGGATACCGGCGCCGAAGTCACGATCGCCGCGGACGCCGCCATAAAAGGCGCGCACACCTATGGCGTCTTGATGGGTTCAAGATCAGCGCTGACCGTGGAGGGCACCATCACGAGCACGGACAGCTACGCCATCACCGGCAATGGCGACGGCAATTATGACAACACCCTCATCCATATCAAAGACGGCGCAACCGTCACGTCCGCCAGTACCACCGCCATCTACCATCCGCAGGTCGGCGTGCTGAATGTCTCGGGCGGTACCATCTCGGGCGCAACGGGCATCGAGATGCGGTCCGGCACCTTAAACATGAGCGGCGGCACCGTCACGGGCCAAGGTGTATTTGCCCAGACGAGCAATGACAACGGCCCCACCACCATGGGTGTGGGCATCGCGGTGGTGCAGCACGTCACCAGGAACGATTTGCAGGTCAATATCACGGGCGGCGTTGTCCAGGGCACCCAAAACGCCGTGCGGCAAAATGAAGTTTACGGCGACCCCCATAACAACGTGCACGTCTCCATCGCGGGCGGCACCTTTGCGGCCACCGGCACTGCGCCCGACGCCGCCGCGGTGTTCAGCGGCGGCAATGTGCAGAACTTCATTTCCGGCGGAACGTTTTCGGGCGGCGTGGAACCATCCTATTGCGCCCCGGGGTGCGAGCTCAAAGACAATGGCGATGGAACGTACACCGCCATCACGCCGCCGGCTCCCGACACGACGATCCGGGACACCGCCATCGCCCTGGACAAAACCGAACTCTCCCTGGAACCGGGCCAGACGGCCAAGCTGAAAGCCACCCTGACCCCCGCCGACGCCACCTACAAGTACATTTTCTGGGAAAGCAGCGATGAGACTGTGGCCACCGTCAGCGACAGCGGCCTGGTGACCGCCATGGCCGACGGCACCGCCACCATCACGGCCAAAAGCTGGTACGGCCATGAGGCCACCTGCGAAGTGACGGTGAAAACCCCCGACGAGCCCACGCCGCCGGAGCCCATCGCCCCCTGGCCCACCGAGGGGCTGGAAGGCTTCGTCACCCGCTGCTACCGGGTGGTCCTCTCCCGCGACCCGGACCAGGCCGGCCATGCCGACTGGGTGCGCTGGCTGAAAGACGGCACGGTAGACGCCGCGTCCTGCACTTACGGCTTTGTGTTCAGCAAAGAGATGAACAACAAGAACCTCTCCGATGATGCCTTCGTCAAAACCCTCTACAACCTGTTCATGGACCGGGAGGGCGAAGCCACCGGCGTCGCCTTCTGGACAAACTACCTGCAGGACGGCCACAGCCGCCTGGAGGTGTTCCACGGCTTTGCCGATTCCGTGGAGTTTGCCCGCATCAAGGCAAACTACGGCATCCAATAAGAAAACAAGGATAAAGAAACAGGCGCCCCGGAAGTTTCGGGGCGCCTGTTTTTCTCCACCGCGCGCCTTGTAACAAGCGGCGCGCAGCGTAAGTAAAGTTCTTTGCCAAGCTTTCTTTCAAGAAAGCTTGCCTGTCCAGCGCTCGCCTTCATACCACACGGCCTGGCCGGCGGCCAGGCTTTGGGGCACGTCCAGGATGCGCTGGTTCTCGCTGCCGCGAAAACGCAGGTCCAGGTTGCGCTGCGCCTGCAGAAAGGGGCCGTCCACCAGCACGTCCAGGGCGGCCAGCAGGGCTTTTTGTTCCGGCGTGCCGGCGTCCCGCAGCTGCTCGAAGGTATACCCTGTGTAACAGGCCACCTCGTAGCCGCCGTCCTTCAGCCGGCGGGCCAGCGCGGCGAAGGGGCCGGGCTGGGCAAAGGGTTCGCCGCCGGAAAAGGTGACGCCCCGGCACAGGGGGTTTGCCTTCACCTTGGCCTCCAGCTGCTCCACCGTCATGGGGGTGCCGCCTTCAAAGGCCCAGCTCTCCGGGTTGTGACAGCCGGGACAGTGGTGGGGGCACCCCTGGCAGAAGATCACTACGCGGATGCCCGGGCCGTCTACAATGGAATCACCCAGGATACCCGCCACATACAAGGGCGCGGGCCGGCTGCTCATTGGGCCAGGCCGTGCTTCACGCGGTCGTGCTCTTCGGCTTTCTTGGCGTCGTTCCATTTGTCCATGGTGCCCACCAGGTAGCCGGTGATGCGGCGGATGCGCTCAAACCCCACATCCTTGCCGTATTTTGCGGAAATATTCGTCTGTACTGCCATGATAAAAACCTCCCAGCTCGTTTTCTAATAACATTATATCCTATTTAGGAATAAATTTCAAGTACTTTTTCAGGTGCAGCCGCAAAAAGTGGTGATCTCCGGGTACTGCTTCTTCAGCTCGTCGATCTTCGCCTGCGTCAGCGCCTCGCCCTCGCGGCGGCCGCAGCGGGGGCACACCTCGCCGATCACGCCCACATAGCCGCAGATGGGGTCCCGGTCCACCGGGTGGTTGATGGAGCCATAGCCCACGCCCGCGTCGTGCATGCAGCGCACCACGGCCTCGAAGGCCTCCACGTTGTTGGCCGTGTCGCCGTCCAGCTCCACATAGCTGATGTGGCCCGCGTTGGTCAGCTCGTGGTAGGGGCCCTCTTTCATGATCTTGTCATAGGCCGAGATGTCGTACCACACAGGCACGTGGAAGCTGTTGGTGTAGTACTCGCGGTCCGTCACGCCGGGGATCTTGCCGAAGCGCTTCTGGTCCATGCGCACGAAGCGGCCCGAGAGGCCCTCGGCCGGCGTGGCCAGCAGGCCGAAGTTCATCTTGGTTTCCGCCGCTTTGCGGTCGCAGAACCGGCGCATGTGGCGCACGATGGCCAGGCCCTTTTCCTGCATTTCGTCGCTTTCGCCGTGATGGTGGCCGTACAGGGCCGTCAGCGTCTCGGCCAGGCCGATGAAGCCGATGGACAGGCTGCCATGCCGCAGCACCTCGCGCACCTCGTCGTTGGGGCCCAGCTTGTCGCTGTCCAGCCACACGCCCTGGCCCATGAGGAACGGGTAGTTGTACACCCGCTTCGAGGCCTGGATCTCGAACCGGTCCAGCAGCTGCTGGGCCACCAGCTCCATCATGTCGTCCAGCTTTTTGTAGAACAGGGCCTCGTCGTGGCCGGCCTCGATGCCCAGGCGGGGCAGGTTGATGGAGGTGAAGGACAAATTGCCCCGGCTGTAGGCGATCTCAGGCCCGCAGACGTTGCTCATCACGCGGGTGCGGCAGCCCATGGTGGCCACCTCCGTCTCCGGATGGCCGGGCTTATAGTATACGATGTTCTGCGGGCTGTCCAAAAATACGTAGTTGGGGAACAGGCGCTTGGCGCTCACCTTCATGGACAGCTCGAACAAGTCGTAGTTGGGGTCGCCGGAGTTGTAGTTCACGCCCTCCTTCACCTTGAAGATGTGGATGGGGAAGATGGGCGTCTCGCCGTGGCCCAGGCCCGCGTCCTCGGCCAGCAGGATGTTGCGGATGGCCATGCGGCCCTCGGGGGTGGTGTCGGTGCCGTAGTTGATGGAGGAGAAGGGCGTCTGGGCGCCGGCGCGGGAGTGCATGGTGTTCAGGTTGTGGACAAAGCCCTCCATGGCCTGGAAGGTCTGGCGGTCCGTCTCCCGATTGGCGCGGGCGCGGGCGCGGTGCACGGTGTGCGCGGCCTGCTGGGCGTCCAAGCGGCCGCTGGCGGCCACCGCCTTGGCCGCGGCCGCGTCAAAGGTGGCCGCGTGCGTCTCCAAACGCGGTCCCTCGCCCGTGGCCTCGGCGCCGGCGGCGATGGCCGCGGCCGTCAGGGCCGATTCATCGTCGCTGTCCAGCACATCCTCCAGCGCGTCGCGCAGCTTGCGCTCATACTCGCGGGTAAAGGTTTTGCGCACGCCCGCGGCCATGGCGTAATCAAAGTTGGGCACGCCCTGGCCGCCGTGCTGGTCGTTCTGGTTGGACTGGATGGCAATGGCCGCCAGCGCCGCGTAGCTGCCGATGCTCTGCGGCTCGCGCAGGTAGCCGTGGCCCGTGGAAAATCCGCCCTTGAACAGCCGCAGCAGGTCGATCTGCGTACAGGTGGTGGTGAGGGCGTAGAAGTCGAAATCGTGGATGTGGATGTCGCCCTCGGTGTAGGCCCTGGCCTGGGCGGGCGTCAGCAGGTAGGCCGCGTTGTAGGACTTGGCGCCGGCGGTGCCGATCTGCAGCATGCTGCCCATGGCCGTGTTGCCGTCGATGTTGGCGTTGTCGCGCTTCATATCGCTTTGGCGGGCGTCCACGTTGGTGATCTCGTCAATGGCCTGCATCAGGCTGGTTTTGGCCTCGCGGATGCGGGTGCGCTCGGCCCGGTACAGGATATAGGCCTTGGCCGTGGCCTCGAAGCCCTGGCGCATCAGCTCGGCCTCCACGGCGTCCTGGATCTGTTCGATGCGGGGCGTCTCGTCGCCCTCCGTCTCCAGCGCCTGTTCCACGGCGTTGGCCACGCGGGCGGCGGCGGCCGCATCGCCCTCGCCGGCGGCCTCCAGGGCCTTCAGGATGGCTGCGGCGATCTTGCTCTCGTCGTACAAAACCACGCGGCCATCGCGTTTTACAATACTTCTGATCATACTTGTCGTTCCTCCAAAAACGGGCGTCTTTCGTCTAAATATTGAAAGCAAGTATTATCTTAGCACTAGATGTTGTGCCCGTCAAGCAAAATCCTGCGCTATTTCGCCCGGCTTTTTTGTACGATTTGCCAATTGCTTTTTGGGGCGTTATAATAAAGTGGAATTTTCCCCCGCAAAAGGAGGCGCGCCCCATGCCCCAGCTTTTCACCACGCCCGGCGGCGTGCCCTATGAATTTACACGTAAGCGCGTGAAAAACATCAATGTGCGCGTACGGCGCGACGGCACGGTGGCCGTCTCGGCCCCGCTGCGCGCGCCCCTGGCGGATGTGGAGCGTTTTTTGGCGTCGAAAGAAAATTGGCTGGCCCAGGCGCGCCGGCGCGCGCTGGTTGCGGCCGCCCAAAGCGCGGCGCCCCCCGCCGTGCCCAGGGAACAGGCCCTGGCCCTGTTCACCCGGGTGTGCGCCGAGCTGTACCCCCTGTTCGCCCGCTGCACCGGCGGCCGTATGCCCGTCATCAAAGTGCGGGACATGAAAACCCGCTGGGGCGTGTGCGCGCCCGCCAAATGCCAGATCACCTTTGCCCAGCGCCTGGCGGAAAAGCCGCCGGAGGCCATCGTCTACGTGGCCGTGCACGAGTTCGCCCACTTTGCCGTGCCCGACCACAGCCCGGCCTTTTGGGCGGCGGTGGAGCGCGTATTGCCGGATTGGAAAGCCCGCCGCGCCCTGCTGCGGGACTGAGGCGGCCGAAAAAACCGGCGGCGGCCTGTTTTCCGCAGACGGGCCCCGGCCCGCCTTCCGCCTGTTTTCGATTGTTAAATCGGCCAAAATGTGGTACACTGCAAGGAAAGTAGTTTTCATCCGGGGGGAGGGGCCGTATGGACAAATATAAACGCCTGGTCTCGAACACCATCCTCACGGCCATCAACCAATTCTCCTCCAAGGTGCTGACGCTGCTGATGGCCGCCTATTACATGCGCCGCATGGCGCCGGAGGAATACGGCGCCATCACCGCCGTGCAGACGGTGGGCGGCTTTTTGCTGCCCCTGGTGCTGCTGGGCATCCAGAACGCCATCGTGCGCTTCGGCCTGGAGCGGGGCACCAGCAAAAAGCAGGTGTACACCAACGGCCTGCTGGCGTTGGGCATGGGCTATGCCTGCCTGCTGGCGCTGTGGCCTTTGCTTTACCGCGTACCCTTCATCGCCAATACGGTGAAGGGCTACAGCGTGCTGCTGCTGTTCTTTCTGCTGACCAGCTGCCTCAACACCCTGAACTGCCAGTTCACCCGCGCCCAGCAGCGGCTGCGGCTGTACGCCATCGACGGCATCCTCAATTCGGCGCTGACGCTGGGCTTCACCGTGCTGTTCATCGGCACCGGCTCGCCGCTGCGCATCATCCCGGACGGCCTGCTGCTGGCCATCATCTGCGGCGATTATTGCAGCGCCCTGTTCCTCTTTGCCACCCAGCGCCTGTGGCAGTACATCGACCTCAAGCGCATCAACTGGAAGCTGTTCAAGGATATGCTGCGCTTCTCCCTGCCGCTGATCAGCGCCTCCGTGTTCTGGTCCCTCACCAATTCCAGCGACCAGATCTTCGTCATCAACATCCTGGGCGACAGCGCCAACGGCATCCTGTCCGCCTGTTACAAGGTGCCCACGCTGCTCACCATCGTGGCCACCCTGTTTACCGAGGCCTGGCAGATCAGCGCCTACACCGACGGCGCCCGCGCCGGGCGCGAGACGTTTTTCTCCCGCGTGTTCGGCATTTACCAAAGCATCATGTTCATGGCCGCGGCGGGCATCGTCTGGCTGGCCAAATGGCTGATGCTGATCCTGGGCGGCCGGGACTTCGCCGAGGCCTGGGTCTACATCCCCCTGTTCACCTTCGCCACGGTGTTCAACAGCCTTTCGAACTTCCTCAACAGCATTTACATGACGGAGAAGCGCAGCGGCCTTTCCCTGGCCACCATGAGCGTGGGCGCGGTCCAGACCCTGGTGCTGCACGGCCTGCTGATCCCCCTGTGGGGCATCCAGGGCGCGGCCATGGCCACCTTCGTCAGCTATTTTGTGGTGTTCGTGCTGCGGGCCGTCAATACCCGCGGCCTGCTGCGGGTGAATTTCTCCGTGGGCAAAATGGCGCTGAACCTGGCGATCCTGACCGCGGAAAGCGTCATCCAGGTGACCAGCGACGGCACGGCCGTGCTGTGGACCACCCTGCTGACGGCCCTGATGGTGGCCCTGAACTTCAAAAGCTTATGGGAGATGGCGCGCCGGCTGCTGCGGCGCGGGAAAAAAGTATAAAGCAGGCGCCCCGGATTTCCGGGGCGCTTCTTTTGCGTTTGCTTGTTTATTGGATGCCGTAATTTGCTTTGATGCGGCCGAACTCCGCGCTGTCGGCAAAGCCGTGGAACACCTCTTCGCGGCTGTGGCCGGCCTGCAAATATTCCGTCCAGAAAGCCACGCCCGCGGCCTCGCCCTCCCGGTCCATGAACAGCCGGTAGAGCGTCTTAACAAAGTCCTCGTCCGAGAGGTTTTTGTTGTTCATCTCTTTGCTGAACACAAAACCGGACGTGCAAGCTGTCGCGTCCACGGTGCCGTCCTGGAGCCAGCGCACCCAATCGGCGTGGCCCGCCTTATCCGGGTCGCGGGAGAGGGCCA
>CAJMEU010000017.1 GCA_905212515.1 uncultured Oscillospiraceae bacterium
CGCTGATGTTTTTCAGGTTGTGCTTGCCCGCCTCCGTCATGGGGAAGTTGTCCTCCACACTGAAGAGGATGGGGTTCATGTGCATGACTTCCTTGAGGATATACACCTGGAAGTGGCTGTCCTTGCCGCCGGACACCGCCACCGCGCAGTCGTACCCGCCGGGGCCGTTGCAGCCGCGGTATTTGTCGCACAGGGCCTCAAATTCTTTCCAGCGGGCGTCCCAATCCACATTTTTGCGCGCCTCGAAATGGCGGCAGGCGCTGCACACGCCCTCTTCGTCAAAGCTGATGCCGGGGCGGGTGTCGGGCATGGTGCATTTTTTACAATATTTCATTCCAATGCTCCCTTCGGATGATGGTGCTTTGTGCCAGTTGATGCCGTACAATGTATTATACCCCATCCGGTCGGCTTGTACAAGTCACACCAGCAGGTCCAGCCATTGGTCCAAAAGCCGCACGGCGGACGGGGGCAGGCGGCGCACCTTTTCCGTCACCTGGCGCAGCAGGGGCGGGCTGGCTTCGGAAGCTGCGAAAAATTCCTCCGGGGTGACGCCCAGATAGGCGCAGATCTCCAGAAACATCCCCATGGACGGCAGCACCTTGCCCGAGGAGATCCCCTGGACGTAGCTTCGGTTTTGCCCCAGGTCCAGGCTCATTTTATATTCCGAAACGCCTTTCTGCAGCCGCAGCTGGGTGATGCGTTCCCGGATGAATGCGGTGTCCATCGAAGCACATCCTTTCTTACAGCTCTCATGATAACGCTGCAAAAGCGGGAACCATGCGTTTATAAAGCTTTATTTTGCCCGAAATATGCTTGTAATTGCGTTTTTAAAATGCTATAGTAAGAAAAAGTGCGTTTTTAAACCGGATAGGGGGAAGCGGCGTGGCAAGGGACCTGCTGGAAGAATTGGCGGAAGAATTGGGATGCAATTACCTGTCCGACCTGCGCAGCCCCGCCTACAGCGGCCGGGCGGTAAAATTGGCGCTGAAACTGCTGGCGCAGTACCCCGAGCGGCAGTGGCCCGAAGCGGCCAGCTATTTGCTGGACACGGCGGCGGACACGCCCGACAGGGCGCGGGCCCTGCTGGAACAGGCCGCGCGAAAATAAAGCAAAAACGCCCCGCGTCTGCCAAAACGGCAGGCGCGGGGCGTTTTTTGCCTGTAAAAAAATCATTTCTGCACATAGGGGCGGATGCGCGCCTCCATGGCGGCGGCGTCCGCCTTGCTGATGTGGGCCTTGTCCACATAACCGTAAATGCGGCTGGCAAAAGGCACAAATTTGGGGTCCAGGCGCAGGGCGTACAGCCCGTGCACGCCCAGCAGGGCGAAATATTTCAGCCAGTTGAAATGGGGCCTGAAAGGCGGGGCGAAGGGCGTGTCCCGGGGCGGGTTTTTGTACACTTCCTCCAGTAAATCGGCCATGCGGATATAGCTGGGCGTGTCGGCCTTGTCGAAATAGCCCTCGATCACGTCCTTTTCAATGGGGAAGGGCGCGGCCTCGTCCCCGGCGGCTGCGGCGAAGGCGGCGTAGTCCGTCACAAAGCGGGCGCCCTTGTAGATCACCGGGTCGTATTCGTGCCCGATGGGCTGAGGGCGCAGGATGTGGCAGCTTTTGCCCGCAAAGTACACCTCGGCCACGGCGGTGCTCATCCAGATGAAGATCTGGTCCGCGGCCACGATCCACTGCTTCACGCTGTCCGCGAAAATCACGTGGAAATTGGGCCGCTTTTCGGCCAGGGCGGCCAGGGCCGGGCTGTTCCACTCGGACGGATGGCGGCGGTACACAAGCTCCACCTCCGGGTGTTCGGCCAGATACCGGTCGAACCAGGCGAGAGTCTCGGCCATGCTCTCGCGGTTGGTGCGGGCAAAGCCGGTGAAATCCTCGCCCGCCATGCGGGACAGTTCCTCCACCTCGGCGTCCGTCATGCTGGCGTAGCCGAAGCTGGAGATGTACAGCATCAATTTTTTGCCCGGGTCCAGGCCGTGCTGCGCGCACAGGGCGTCTTTGTCCTTGAAATACCCGGCGAACTCCGGCCGCAGGAAATCCATCATCACCGCGCCGGTGACCGGGCAGTTTTTCTCCTCCATCCCGTGGGACACCAGGCGCTGCTGGGTGCGTTTGCCCCAGCAGGTCTGCACGCAGCGCTTGGCGTTGCCGGAAAAATTGAACCAGGCGCCCTCCTCCTGGGTGTCGCTGAGCATCTGCTCCCAGTGGAGGTTCACCACCTTGTTGCACACGCCCACGTTGTTGTACACGTGGCTGTTGATGGCCTCGTCGTCGTACATGCAGCTGCTCACCAGCACTTCGGGCTTGGCCCACAGGCGGCGGCGCAGCTGCTTTGCGTCCAGCAGCTGCTGGATCTCCACCTTGTAACCCCGGCGCTCCAGCTCCAATTTCAGCAGCAGCAGGCTCTCATACTCCCGCACCACATGCTCGTACAAGATCAAGAAATCCGGTCGGCTCACGCAAGCACTTCCTTAAATAAAATTTCCGTGTACTGGGGCAGGCCCTTCACGATGTCCAGGTGGAACCCGTCGTAGAACTGGTCCTCGCTGAAGGTGACGGCGGGCTCATACTCATAATCCAGCACCCTGGCGCCCGTGGCCGAAAGTGCGCTTTTGATGCGGGCGAGAGCGGGCCAAAGCTCCAGCCCCTCCAGCACATATTCCCGGATGGCGCCGTCCACCGGCGGCAGCACGAAGGTGAGGGCGATGTTGTTCTCTTTGCAGTAAGCGGCCACCTCCAGCAGGGCGGACAGGTTGTCCTCGTTGAGGGAATAACCGGCGCACACGTCCCGGATGGTGCCTGCGTACTCGATGAGATTTGCCCGGTAGGGCAGGGGCGCACCGTTTTCATCCAGGTAGTCGGCCGGCGTCCAGTGGCCGGTGTCGGTGGCTTCGCCGATCACATAATTGGGATTGCGCCAGTGCTTCACATGCTCCAAAATATTCTGCAGCATATCCACATTGTAGTTGAAGTTGAACAAATAGGCCGCCGGGTTTCGCACCGCCGTGAGGATGGCCTCGGTGCGGTTGCGGGTGTCGCCCTGGCGCAGGGTGTAGAAGCTGGCTTCGAACACCACGGCGTCGATCGCGGGGTTCTGCTGCACGGCCAGCCAGAACAGGTCGATGCTCTCGTTCATGGACGCGCCGCCGAAGGCCAGGTTCGACCAGGTGCGGCCGGAAACTTCCCGCACCAGGTCCATGTCGAAGTGGGCCATGCGGGAATCGCCCAGGATGATGGCGTTCTGCGGCGCGCCCACAAAACGTTTTACCCGCGTGACCACGCTGTTGCCTGCCGTGGAGGCGTGGTTGACGCCGAAGTAATCGGCCGGGTCAAAGGCGACGAACACCCCGAAGTACAAAAGGAACGGCAGGGCGACGCACAGCAGTTTCAAACACAGTTTTTTCACGGCGCGGCCCCCTTAAAAGTTTTGATACAGCGTGTTGGCCGCCGTGGCAAAGTATCCGTTGTTCAGCAGAAAACCCGCGAACACCACGGCCGCCAGCCCGTAGTACAGCACCCAGCGGCGCACTGCCGGCAGGCCCAGGGCCGCCGCGGCCAAGTCGCCGTCCGGCGCCCTGAACCGCTTCCAGCAGTCGCACAGCACGCACAGGCCGCAGGCCAGCAGTGTGAAGGCAAGGGCCGCGTACACCAGCAGCTGTGTTTGGAATACGGCGTTGTAAGCGCCGAATACGGCGGCCCACAGCCCGGCGAGGGACACGCCGGAGAACTGGGCCGTCAGCACGTACAGGGCGTCGGACAAAGAGCCGGCGCGGAAGAACACCCAGGCCACCTGCACGAGCAGGAACGTGGCCAGCCAGCCCAGGAAGTCTGCCAGGCGGCTCTCGCCGGGCTTTTTGCGGGGCAGTAGGTTTTCCACCGCCTGATACAGCCCGTGCAAAAGCCCCCAGACGAGGAACGTCAGCCCCGTGCCGTGCCACAGGCCGCTGGCAAGGAAGGTCAGCACCAGGTTCAGCGCCTTGCGGGCCGGCCCCTTGCGGTTGCCGCCCAGGGGGATGTACACGTATTCCCGCAGCCAGGCCGAGAGGCTCATGTGCCAGCGGGACCAAAATTCCTTGATGGAACGGGAGAAATAGGGCGTGTCGAAGTTTTTGTTGATCCGGATGCCCAACAGCTCGGCAAAGCCCAGGGCCAGCAGGGAGTAGCCGGCAAAATCGAAATACAGCTGGAAGCCGTAACACAGGGCGCCGGCCGTCAGGGCCAGGCCCGTGTAGGCGTGCACGTCGCCGTACACCGCATTGGCGTAGACGGCCAGCAGGTCGGCCGCGGCCACCTTGAACAGGTAGCCGAAGGCCAGGTGCAGCAGGGCGTGGGGCGCCTTGTCCGGCGCAAAGCGGCGGGGCTTTGCCAGCTGGGGAAGGATGTTGTTTCCCCGCTCGATGGGGCCGGAGATGACGCAGCAGAAAAAGCTGACAAACAGGGCCAAATTGACAAAGCTTTTCTCGGCCGCATAGTTGCCCCGGTATACGTCGATGAGATACCCCAGGGCCTGCAGGGTGAAAAAGCTCAGCCCCAGGGGCAGCGCCAGGGTGAACGCGCCGGTGTGCACGGCGGCGGACGCGGCCCGCAGCAGCGCCAGCAGGCCCAGGGTGACGGCGATGCCGCCGGCCAGCCATCGTTTGCGGGCAGGCCCCGCGGCGGCGCCGATGCGGCGACCCAGCAGGTACACGGCCAGGCTGTCCAGCATCAGCACGGGCAGCCACTGGGGCGTGGAAAAGGCGTAGAACACCCAGCTGGCCCCCAGCAGGGCGGCGTTCTGCCAGCGGCCGGGCACCAAATAATACACCGCCGCGGCCAGGGGGAAAAACAGCAGGAACCCAAGGTCCATGAACGTCATGGCATCCTTCTCCTTTCGGGGCAAGATACATTTTAATTATTATAAGGGGCGCGGGCCGGTTTGTAAAGCGAGGCGCGCGCAGCCGGCAAAACGGAAAAGGCCGGAAAAGGCGGCCCTTTCCCGGCGGAAAACAGTTGCACATTTCAAAGCTTCGCGGTATAATCTTACCGAGGCACAAAAAAGTGCAAACAGGCAGCGGGGAGCGGCAACTCCCCGCCGCCCTGTCGGAAGAAACACCCTTCCAACAACAGCCAAAAAGCTGCGATTGCAAAGCTATTATACCCTTTTTCCGCCCTGTAAGCAAGGCGGGCTGGGGCTTGTTTTTGCACCTCCGGCGCTGTGTTGGGATTTATTCCGGCACAGCGCTTTTTTGTCGCCTCACACAAGGCCGGTGCGGGCATTTTGCCCGCGCCGAACCTTGCTGTGGGGGAATCGGCCCCGCCTGGGGCTAGCGATAAAAAAAGGAGGATGCAGTATGAAAAAAATCTTATCCCTGTGCCTGGCCTTGTGTATGGCCCTCAGTCTGGCTTTGCCGGTTTTGGCCGATGAGACAGGCGGGGCGCGAGTCCCGGACACATCTTGGTGGACAGGCCGTCAAGAGGGGCAGACGGAGTTCCGCCTTTCTACGGCGGATCAACTGGCGGGCCTAATCTATCTGTCCAATACGGACGTGTCGATCAAGGGAACCGGGGAGGGAATGGCCTTTGATGGGCTTACCTTTTATTTGGAGAATGATATTGACATGCAGCCGTACAGCGGCATGTTGCAGGGAAGCAACGGCAACTATGCGTTCCAAAGCACGCCGGCCTATGCCTCTCTGGCCGGGGGCACGGTTTATTACGCCAATTTTACGCTGGACGGGCAGGGGAACAGCATCAAAAACTTTACCTTTACGGCCAATAAAAATTACAGCGATAGAACGGCTTTTATCTGCGGAATGAGCAATAAAGCGGCAATCAGGAACCTGGTGTTTTCCAACTGCAATGCGGTAGGCGCAAGTAAAATGAATGCGGTTGTTGTGGGGCAGTCCCGCGGGACCATACAAAACGTCGCGGTGGAGAACTGTTTGGTTTTCGGCCCCAGTGACTATTCCGGGGGGATTGCCGGACGCAACTCCGGCTTGATGGAACAATGCAGAGTGACGAATGTGACGCTTGACGCCCGCTCATATGCGGGGGCCTTTGCCGGAATCATACAGACCGACCAAAGTTCACCCAGCGCTGTGTGCCGCGGCTGTACGGCGACCAACGTTCAAATCACAGGTAACCACCATGTGGCTGGCATTATAGGCCAGATAACGTCCCATGCCGGTGAGGAAGTCCTTCTGCAAAATAACAGCTTTGCCGGCCAAGTAACGGGAAGGTCCAAAAATGTGGGGCTGCTGGTGGGGCTGCTGGAGGCGGAAGGCGGCGCAAAGGTCGTACTGCAGGGCTGCCGTGCGTGCGGCACGCTGCAGGGCGGTGATGCCGATACTACCCAGGCCCTGATCGGCGTGGGAACAGCGGAACTGAAACACTGCGCGGCCGTGTGGGTGTCGGCGGACCAGGCCGGCCAAATGGCCATCAGCCCTGATGGAACAACGATTTTGCCGGCCGGCTCGCAAGCCGTATTGTCAGGCGGCGGCACGGCCACGGTGGGGCAGGGACGGGGAAAGATGACCGCGGAAGGCACGATCTTGCTACCCGGTGGTTCCCTGTGGAAGGACAAAAACGGCGATACGGTATTGGAACAGGTCAGCCTGATCACCAACAGGGGGATCCTTGTGCAAGGCACCGCGTCGGAATCACCGGGTGTGGGCCCGGACGGGACGGTGGAAGTGCCCCGCGGCGGGTTCGTGATCGATGAAGATGGACAAAAAACCGCCATGCCCTACGGTGGGACTGTGAGCGTTGACGGAACCATCAGGGAAAACTCACAGGGCTCTGCCCCCGGCCCGGTGGTGCCGGACACGGCCATCGCCCTGGACAAAACCGAATTGTCCCTGGAACCGGGCCAGACGGCCAAGCTGAAAGCCAGCCTGACGCCCGCCGACGCCACCTACAAATACATTTTCTGGGAAAGCAGCGATGAGACTGTGGCCACCGTCAGCGACAGCGGCTTGGTGACGGCCATCGCCGACGGCACGGTAACCATCACGGCCAAAAGCTGGTACGGCCATGAGGCGGTTTGCGCCGTGGCTGTCAAAACCCCCGAACCGCCTACGCCCGTCGACCCCTGGCCCACCGAAGGGCTGGCAGGGTTCGTCACCCGCTGCTACCGGGTGACCCTCTCCCGCGACCCGGACAAGGCCGGCCACGCCGATTGGGTGCGCTGGCTGCAGGACGGCACGGTGGACGCCACCACGTGCACCTACGGCTTTGTGTTCAGCAAAGAGATGAACAATAAGGATCTCTCCGATGAGGCGTTTGTGAAAACCCTCTACAACCTGTTCATGGACCGGGAAGGGGAGGCCATCGGCGTCGCCTTCTGGACAGATTATTTAAAGGCTGGCCACAGCCGCGAAGAAGTGTTCCACGGCTTTGCCGACAGCACAGAATTTGCCCGCATCAAAACAAATTACGGCATCCAATAAACAAAAAACTGCGGCGTCCCTGCAAACGGGACGCCGTTTTCGATTGTGGGGGCAAGGTGAAAACAGGTTGCTATCAAGGTGGTTTTGTATTATACTATATAATAATTATGTGCGGAAATTTTGCGCCCGGTTGGCGGGAAGATAAAAGGAGAGAGAGCATGGCAAACACAGTAATGGTGACCGGCGCCGACGGCTTCATCGGCAGCCATCTGACGGAAGAACTGGTGAAGAAGGGCGAGAGGGTAAAAGCCTTCTGCTATTACAACTCCTTCGGCAAATGGGGCTGGCTGGACACCCTGCCCGACGAGATCAAAAACGAGATCGAAGTGTTCATGGGCGATATCCGCGACCCCAACGGCGTGCGCACGGCCATGAAGGGGCAGGATATCGTGTACCATCTGGCGGCCCTCATCGCCATCCCCTTTTCCTACCACAGCCCGGACAGCTATGTGGATACCAACATCAAAGGCACCCTGAACGTGCTGAACGCGGCCCGGGAGGTGGGCACCAAGCGCCTGCTGGTGACCTCCACCAGCGAGGTGTACGGCACGGCCCAGTATGTGCCCATCGACGAAAAGCACCCCTTCCAGGGCCAAAGCCCCTATTCGGCCACCAAGATCGGCGCCGACCGCCTGGCCGAGAGCTTCTACCGCAGCTTCGGGCTGCCCGTCACCATCGTGCGGCCCTTCAACACGTACGGCCCCCGCCAGAGCGGCCGGGCCGTCATCCCCACCATCATCACCCAGCTGCTGAGCGGCGCGGGGGAACTGAAGCTGGGCAGCCTGACGCCCACCCGGGATTTCAATTACGTGAAGGACACGGCCGCCGGCTTTATGGCCATCGCCGGGTGCGAGGCGGCCATCGGCCAGGAGCTGAACATCGCCACCGAACGCGAGATCTCCATCGGGGACTTGGCACAAGAGCTGATCCGCCAGATCAACCCCGCGGCGAAGATCGTGTGCGACGCCGCGCGCCTGCGCCCGGAAAAGAGCGAGGTGAACCGCCTGCTGGGCGACGCCGCGCGCCTGCGGGCGCTGACCGGATGGGCGCCGGCCTACACCTTTGAGCAGGGCCTGGCCGAGACCATCGCCTGGATCAAACAGCATATGGAGAGCTATCGCGTGGGCGTTTACAGCCTGTAATGATTGCTTAAAATATTACGAATTGTAAAATACGCTGCAATCGGAGACAAGCTATGGCACAAACGCCGAACAACCGTATCAATTGGAGGGCCCTGTGGGGCCGCGCCTGGGTGCGCTGGATATTGGGCTATCTGCTGGTGCTGGCCTGCGGTGTGGGCCTGGTGTACTACTGGCGCGTGGCCTATGGCTTTTCGGCCCTGGGGCCGGGGGCGGCCACGGCCGTGGTGTGCGTGGCCTTCAGCGCCGTGTACTGGGCGGTGTTCCTCTGCGCCCATTTCGTGCGGCAGAAGCTGTGGCTCAAGGCCGCCTGCCTGGTGGTGCTGGGGGGGCTGTGCTTCGGCGCGGCCAACCCGCCCCTGCAGGCCCCGGACGAGATGGGCCATTACCTGCGGGCCTACGCCCTGGGCAGCGGCCATTTCACCTTCCGCCAGGACGAGGATTTCCCCGCGGACGTGGACGCTTTGTGCGAGGCCTTCCCGGGGTTTTACAACCGGGAATTGATCGAGCCGGGCCTGGCCACCATGGCCGAGGGCTTCACCCGTTATGAAAATTTGAAGGCCAGCGGCGCGGCCGCGCCGGCCAGTACACTGGTGCAGCAGTTCTTCGGGTACATCCCCCAGGCGGCGGGCGTGGCCGCGGGGCGGCTGTTTGGGGCCGACGCGTTGTGGTGCATGTACCTGGCAAGGTTGGCGAACCTTTTGTGCTACGCGGCCCTGTGCGGCATGGCCGTGTATCTGGCCGGGCGCTTTTTGCCCATTCTGCTGGCGCTGATGCTGTGCCCGGTATCCCTGTTCATGGCCGCCAGCTGCAGTTCGGACGGCATCTTTTTGGGCGGCACCTGGCGGGTCGGGGGCGCGAGCCTGTCCCCGGCGGGGACGAAAACGCGCACCGCCGCTCTGCTGGCGGGCTTCGCGGCCATGTTTGCCATCAAGCCCACGGCGGTGGCGCTGCTGCCCCTCATCTGGCTGCGGCCCGCGCCGCCCCGCCTGCTGGGGCACAAAGGGCGGCGGGCGGATCACAAGCCCTTGGCGCCCTGGGTCGGCCACGCGGCCACGGCCGCGGCGTGCCTGGCGGTGGCCGTGGCGCTGTTCGCGGCCCTCAGCGCCTACAGCGAATGGGCCAAGGACTACACGCCCGTTTACGAGGATTCGGCCATCCGGCCCGTGCCCCAGCTGCTGTTTATTTTGCAGAACATCCCGCGCTATCTGGCCGTGTGGTGCTATTCCATGTACCGGGACAAGTGGAACCTGTTCGCCATGGGCGGCTTTGGCTGGATGGACATGACCGTGTCCTTTGTCAGCTATTTTTCGCCCCTGGTACTGCTGTTCAGCGCGGCCTTGAGCGCCCTGGAGGGCGCGCGGGAGAAGCTGCGCACGGCCTGGGTGATGGGCCTGACGGCCCTGCTGATGTACGGGGCCACGTATACGGGCCTGTATCTGACCAGCACCCCGTACCAGCTGCCGGAGATCAACGGCGTGCAGACGCGCTACCTGCTGGCGGCCTTTTTCGCGCTGCTGGTGCTGGCTGCCATGCTGCTGGGCAGGACCATGGCTTTACAGGACCTGCGCCCCGGCAAGCCGCAGAAAACGCCGCCGGCCTGGCGGATGATGCATCTTTCCTTTGTGTTCGCGGTGGTGTGCGCGGTATTTTTGTTCCAGAATTATTATATCGGCATCGAGGGGTAAGGCATTGCGGAAAACTTTCAAAAAGGCAGGTATTTGCATTTGATCGCTTTTCTTGAAATTTTGGTAACTTTTGCGGCGCTGCTGGCGCTGGCCGGTTTTTTTGCCGGCCGCACGCGGCTGCCCGCCGGCGCGGCGCCTCTGCTGGCGCTGTGCCTCTCGGTGCTGTGGTACAGCGCCCTGGCCTGCCTGGACTTGTTGTTCCTGGGGGGCGTTTTGTGGTTTTTGGCCGCGTTTCTGGCCCTTGTGTGGTGTGTGAAAAACCGCCGGGCATTCACGCGGCAGCGGCTGCTTACGCCCTCGGTGGTGTTTTTTGTGGCGGCCAGCCTGGCGGTGCTGGTGCTGTTCAGCGTGCGCCAGCCCATTTTTATGGAGTGGGACGAGTGCAGCTGCTGGGGCATCGCGCCCAAGGTGGGTAAGGAGACCGGCCGCCTGTACTTGCTGGAGCCGGGGGAACTGCGCAGCATCACCTTTGGCCCCAGCCTGGTGATGCTGGATTACATCTTCCAGTTTTTGGGCGCCGCTTTCGTGCCCTGGAAGGTGTACGCGGCCTACGATATCCTGCTGTTTGCCATTTTTGCCGCCGGCCTGAGCTGCCTGGAACGCAAAAATTGGCACCTGGCCGTCCTGGGCGGCAGCGTGATGGTGCTGCTGCCCTATCTGCTGACGGTTTATATGCGCAATATCTACGTGGAGACCACGTATATGACCTGCTACGCCGACGTGCCCATGGGCCTTTTATTCGGCGCGCCGCTGGCGCTGTATTTCGCGGCTGAGGAAAAGACGGAGGCGGTGCTGGCCACGGCGTGCGCGGCCATTGCCGTGGCCTGCCTTTCCAAGGAGACCAGCTTCGCCCTGGCCCTGGTGGCGGCGGCCATCATCTGCTTCGATGTGCTGTTCGTGCGCAAAAAGGACGAGGTGCGTTTGACGAAAAGGCTGTCCGGCCTGCCGGCGAAGCTGTGCTGGTGCGGCCAGGCGGCCGGCAGCGCCGAGGCTCCCTATGATGACTGGGTGCTGTACCGCACTCCGTTTTTTGGGGTCGGAATAAACCCCAAGCACAAGATACGCGACCAGGAGATGGGCATGTTCCAGATGCTGTTCACCGGCGTGAAGGAACTGCTGGGCATCGGGCGCACCGAGCGTTTTTCCCGCGTGATGGGCAAGATGGGCCAGTATTTTTACTCCACCAGCCTGTCCGAGTTCCGCGTGGGCGCCTTGGACGCAGGCAGCGGCGTGGGGAAATATATAAACGGCTCGGGCCTTGTGGTGGTGTGCATCATTTTAGGGCTGCTGGCCCTGGCCTTTTTCGCCGCCCCGATGGGCCGGCGGGCCGGTGTGGCAAGGGTCAGATTCGGGTGCACGCTGGGCTTTGCCGCCTACAATATCTACATCGGTTTTACCTATGTGTACGTGTTCCCCGAGGCCGATGAAATGACCAACTACAACCGCTACATCTACCCCTATTACCTGGGCTGGATGCTGGCCGCGGTGGCTATTTTGGCGCTGTGTCTGCGCCCGCGCGCACAGGCGGGGCGGGCGGCCGGCGGCTGGAAAAAGCTGGGCGCTTTGGGGCTGGCGGCGGTGGCGCTGTTCAGCTGCTGGCGCACGGTCAGCTTCGTGCGGCCCCAGCTCTCGGTGGTGGATTACCCGGACAGCTACTTTGCCGGGCGGCGGCGGGCCATCGGCTTTGCCCAGCAAGCCAAGGCCGTGCTGGAGGAAGGCGAGCGGGTGTTCTTTGTGTGCATGGGCGCCGACAACGGCGACTGGTTCAAAACCTATTACGACCTGTACCCCGAGGTGCACCTGGATTACAGCTTCGGCGGCGGCAGCATCGTGACGGCCCAGCCGCCCGCCCGGGAATACGACGCGCGCACCGGCGGCATGGAATATGACGAGGCGTGGGGCTTTTACTTCATGCGGCCCGGCACCTACGGCATTCCCAAGGATGTGAGCGAGGAGGACAGCGCCTACTTCCGCAGCCGCCCCTTCACCCCCGAGGTGCTGTGCCGATACCTGGAAGTGACGGGCTGCACGGCGCTGTATGTGGAAAAGACGGACGCCGTGTTCGAGGCCGTATACGGCAGCCTGTTTGACGACGGCCTGCAAAGCGGCGCGCGGCTGTACCGCGTGGAGGGCACGGGTGACGGGATGCACTTTTCCCCGGTGCCGGAAGGGGGGCTGCGCACATGAAAAAGCTGCTTTCCTTTTTTGCCGGCGCGGCCAAAAACGACAGGCGCCTGCTGGCGCTGTGCTATGCGGCGTTTTTCCTGTGCAGCCTTGTGTACAGCGTGTACGGCTTTGCCGAAGACCGGGTGCAGCGGATGACAGGCAATGTGGAACAGCAGACGGTGGCGGCCGACGCTTTCACCCTGACGGACCTTGTCCTGGAGGACGGGACCTATATTTCCCAAAGCCCGGACCCGCGCATGACCCTGACGGACGTGCCCGCGTACGTGCGCAGCGTCACGGTGGAGGCCGCTTTCCTCAATATGGACCCGGGCGAGTTCTGCCTGTTCTACCAGCCCCGGCCGGGCATGGAGGAATTCGACGTGAACTACCGGCTGTGGGCCCATCTGAACGACGACGGGACCTATACCTTCACCCTGCCCCGGGGCAAGGTGTACGGCCTGCGGCTGGACCCGGGCATTTACACCGGCCTGGCCTTCACCCTGGGCGAGATCACCCTGAACGCACCCCGCGGCTTTTTCTCCTGGTTCGCCCCCAGCCGGCCCTGGCTGCTGGCCTTCGCGGCGGTGCCGGCCCTGGCGGCGGCGGTGCTGAAGGTGCTGCTTTTGTGCCTGCGCGGCCTGTCCCTTGGGCAGAAACGCGGGACTTCAAAATAAAAGAGGTTATTGAAAAATGGAAAAGCGTTTCATCCCCCTGTCGGTGCCCAATTTTGCCGGCAATGAAAAACAGTATGTGAACGACGCGGTCGTCAGCGAATGGGTGTCCACCGGCGGCAGCCTGGTGCCCAGGTTCGAGCGCGCCGTGGCCGACTACGTGGGCATGCCCGACGCCTGTGCCTGCAACTCGGGCACGTCGGGCCTGCACCTGGCCATGTTGGCGGCCGGCGTCGGCCCGGGCGACGAGGTGCTGGCCCCCACGCTGACCTTCATCGCCGCGGTGAACCCCATCCGCTACGCCGGGGCCGAGCCCATCTTCATCGGCTGCGGCGACAGCTTGTGCATGTGCCCCACGCTGGTGGAGGAGTATCTGACGGCCCACGCCGAGGTGCGGGAGGGCAAGTGCCGCAACAAAACCACCGGCGCTCACATCAAGGCCCTGGTGGTGGTGCACGTGTTCGGCAACATGGCCTCCATGGAGGGCATCATGGACGTGGCCAAAAAGTGGAACCTGATCGTGGTGGAGGACGCCACCGAGGCCCTGGGCACCTATTACACCGAGGGCCGGTACAAGGGCAAATACGCAGGCACCATCGGCGATATCGGCGTGTACAGCTTCAACGGCAACAAGCTCATCACCACCGGCTCCGGCGGGATGATCGTGTCCAACCACGCGGACTGGCTGGCCCATGCAAGGCACCTGTCCACCCAGGCCAAAAGCGACGAGCTGAACTATAAGCACGACGAAGTGGGCTACAATTACCGCCTGACGAACCTGCAAGCCGCCCTGGGCCTGGCCCAGATGGAGCAGATCGAGGGCTTTATCGCCCACAAGGCCGAACTGTACGATTTTTATTATGAAAAGCTGCACGGCAAGCACCACTATGGCATCCAGCCCTTCCGGCCGGGCACCCGCCCGAACCACTGGTTCTACAGCCTGTATGTGTACGACGAGCACCCTCTGCGCCGGGACGAGATCATCCGGCGCCTGAAGGCGGAGTCCATCCAGACGCGGCCCATCTGGGGCCTCATCCAGGACCAGGCCGATTACCCCCGCAACGAATACTACGGCGTGGACCTGGCCCGGCATTATCTGGAGCGCATCGTGAATCTGCCCTGCTCCACCAACCTGACGAAAGAGGACGCCCAGCGCGTGGTGGATGTGCTGCTGAGCCTGTAAAGCGCGGCCCTGCGGGGCGAAGAGGTGAAAGGTATGTGTATGGAAAAATTGCTGCTGGCACAGGACGCCAGCGTGCTGCAGGCCATGCAGCAATTGGACGAGACGGGCTGCAAAATTTTGCTGTGGGCGCCCGGCGGGCGCCTGGCCGGCGTGCTGACGGACGGAGACGTGCGCCGGTACATCCTGCGCGGCGGCAAGCTGGACGCGCCGGCGCTGGAGATGGTGAACCTGCACCCCCACGCCCTGCGGCCCGCCCAGAAGGACGACGCCCGCCGCTGGTTCAAGCGCTGGGATGTCAGCGCCCTGCCCGTGGTGGACGGCGACGGCAAGGTGCTGGACGTGGTGTTTGCCAGCAGCGTGGACGCCGAGCCCCGCACCCAGGTGCACGCGCCGGTGGTGATGATGGCCGGCGGCCTGGGCACGCGGCTGTACCCTTATACGAAGATTTTGCCCAAGCCCCTCATCCCCGTGGGCGAGCTGCCCATTGCCGAGCATATCATCAACCGCTTTGCCGACGCCGGGTGCAGCCGCTTCACCCTGATCGTGAACTACAAAAAAAGCATGATCAAGGCATATTTCGGTGAATTGGAAAAGGACTACACCGTGGATTTCGCCGACGAGGACACGCCCTTGGGCACGGGCGGCGGCCTCAGCCTTCTGCGGGGCAAGGTGACGGACACCTTCTTTTTGACCAACTGCGACATTTTGGTGGACGCGGATTTCGGCAAAATCTACCGCTTCCACAAGGAGAACCGCAACCGCCTGACCATGGTGTGCGCTCTGAAAAATTTCACCATCCCCTACGGCGTGGTGGAACAGGAGAACGGCGTGCTGACGGGCCTCAAGGAAAAGCCCCACATGAGCTTTTACACCAACACCGGCCTGTACGTGGTGGAGCCGGACGTGCTGGACCTCATCGAGCCGGGCACCTACACGCCCTTCACCGACGTGGTGGAGCGGGTGAAGGCCCAGGGCGGCCGCGTGGGCGTGTATCCTGTCAGCGAGCACAGCTGGATGGACATGGGCCAATTGGAAGAGCTGGACAATATGCGCCGCCGCCTGGAAGAGCAGAGTGACTGACCGGTCCGGCCTCCAGCGGCGCGGGGCCTGGCGGAAAGAGAACAGCAAGGGAGGCAGGAGCATGAGCATCCTTATCATCGCCGAGGCGGGCGTGAACCACAACGGCAGCCTGGAGCTGGCCAAACAGATGGCCCTGGCCGCCAAAGAGGCCGGGGCGGACATTGTGAAATACCAGACGGCCGTGCCCGAACAGGTGGTCAGCAAATTCGCCGAAAAGGCGGATTATCAAAAACAGCAGACCGGCGCCGGCGAGAGCCAGCTGGAGATGGTGCGCCGCATCCACTTCGGCTTCGATGCCCACCGGGAGCTGGCGGCCTACTGCGCCTCCATCGGCATCCAGTACCTGTCCACCCCCTTTGACCTGGACAGCGTCGATTTTTTGGCCACCCTGGATATGCCGGTGTGGAAGATCCCCTCCGGCGAGATCACCAACCTGCCCTATCTGGAAAAGGTGGCGGGGCTGAAAAAGCCCGTCATCCTCTCCACGGGCATGAGCAACCTGGCCGAGATCGAGGACGCGCTGACCGTGCTGGACGACGGCGGCTGCGAGGATGTGACGCTGCTGCACTGCAACACCGAATACCCCACCCCCATGGCGGACGTGAACCTGCTGGCCATGCGGGATCTGGAAGAGCAGTTCGGCCTGCCCGTGGGCTTTTCCGACCATACGCTGGGCATCGAGGCGGACATCGCCGCCGCGGCCCTGGGCGCCTGCGTCATTGAAAAGCACTTCACCCTGGACAGGGCCATGGACGGCCCCGACCACCAGGCCAGCCTGACGCCGGACGAACTGGCCGCCATGGTGCGGGCCGTGCGCAACATCGAGCAGGCTTTGGGCGACGGCCATAAGCACGTGACCGACAGCGAGGCCAAAAACAAGGCCATCGCCCGCAAAAGCATCGTGGCCCGGCGGCCCATCGCGGCGGGCGAGGCGTTCACGGCCGAAAACCTGACCACCAAGCGCCCGGGGGACGGCGTGTGCCCCATGCGCTGGTATGAAGTATTGGGCCAAAAGGCAAAACGGGATTTTGCCGAGGATGAAAAGATCACGCTGTAAAGCTGAAAAATAGCCTGGGGCTATTTTTTTGGCCATGCGGCCAGCCCTCTGGCCACGGCCATGGAAATGAGCTTTTTATTGCAAAGCAATAAAAAAATCCCGTTCGGCGGGGAGGGGGAAGGGGAACCGATGGAGAAAAAGAGCATCTGCCTGGTGACGGGCACCCGCGCCGAGTGGGGCCTGTTGCGCCGGGTGGCCCAGGGCATCGAGGCCAGCGGGCTGCTGTCGCTGCAATTGGCGGTGACGGGCGCCCACCTGTGCGCAGCTTTCGGCCATACGGTGGACGAGATCGAGGCCGACGGCCTGCCCATCGCGGCGCGCATCCCCATCCTGGACAAGTTCGGCACCGCCACCCGGCAGGACACGGCCCACACGGTGGCCTATGCCATCGGCGTTTTTACCGATTATTTTGCCGCCCACCGGCCCGACGCCGTGCTGGTGCTGGGCGACCGGTACGAGATCTTCGCCGCGGGCGCGGCGGCCTGCCTGGCGGGCATCCCTTTGGCCCATATCTCCGGCGGGGACGTGACCCTGGGCGCGGCCGACGAGTGGTTCCGCCACTGCCTGACGAAAATGGCCGGCCTGCACTTTCCCTCCTGCGCGGAGTATGCCCGGCGGGTGGTGCGCATGGGCGAGGACCCGGCCACGGTGGAAAACGTGGGCGGCCTGGGGGATGAAAATCTGCGCAAACTGCCGCTGCTGGGCCGGGAGGAACTGGCCGAAAGCCTGGGCTTTGCCCTGGACAGGCCCTATGCGCTGGTGACCTATCACCCGGAGACGGCGCCCGGCGCGGCGCCCGCCGCTCAATTCGAGGAACTGGTTCAGGCCCTCGGGGCGTTCCCGGACCTGGCCGTGATCTTCACCAAGGCCAATGCGGACGCCGGCGGCACGGCCATCAACGGGCGGATCGACCGGCTGTGCGCCGACGCGCCCGGGCGGTACATCGCCTTTGCCAGCATGGGGGCGCTGCGCTATCTCTCGGCCATGAAGTACTGCGCGGCCGTCATCGGCAATTCCTCCTCCGGCGTGGTGGAGACGCCCACCCTGGGCGTGCCGGCGGTGAACATCGGCAGCCGGCAGCGCGGGCGCATCCTTTGTGCCAACGTGGTGTGCTGCGAAGGGGACGAAGCCTCCATCCGCGCGGCCGTCGGCCGGGCGCTCAGCCCCGATTTCCGCCGTCAGGCGGCCGCCGCCGTCAGCCCTTACAACGGCGGCGATACGGCGGCGCGCATCGTGGCCGGGCTGGAACGCTGGACCCACAGCCCGGATTTCGGCCGGCCCAAAAACTTTTACGACGGGCCGGCACAGGAAGGCGGTGCGCGATGATGGAAAAATGCAAGGCCATGTTCTCCACGGTGAAAGCCGTGCTGGCGCGCCAAAAGCTGGAGGCGCCGAATTTCTTTACCCCGTATTTGACCCAGGCCGCCCGTGTGGGGCTGCTGGCACTGGCGCTGTTCACCGTGCTGCTGGCGGCATTTCTGGCCATTCGCCTGGTGCAGAAACGCTGGCGGGACGCCATCCTGGTGGGCGCGGCCCTGGCGGTGGCGGCCGGGGTGTGCCTGTGGGCCTACCGGGCCGTGCCCGTGGCTGACGCCGGGACGGTGACGGCCGTGGAGGTGCGCACCCGCGTGCCCGGCAAGGCGGAAAAGACGCTGACGCTGACAAAGGACGAGCAGCAGGAGGTGCTGGACCTGCTGGCGCGCACGAAATGCCGGGCCGGCCAGCTGGACGCCCTGCCCTACGCGGGCTACGGCCAAACGTTCCGTATCTTCCTGTCCACCGACGAGGGCAAGGTGTGCGTGTACGCCACGCCCGAGCGGGGCTGCCGCTACACCGACCTTGCGGACGAGCTGGTATACGATATCACGGGCTATGAGGCGTTTTACCGGGAATTGACCGAGCTGGGCGCGCAGATCGCGCCCGAATTGGCAAAGGGGTGAGCGTATGAAGTGCAAAGTGGCGCGGGGCGAGTTCAGCCACAGCCGGCGGGTGCTGGCTGTCAGTGATATCCACGGCCGGCCGGACCTTTTGCGCCGGCTGCTGCAAAAGCTGGATTACCAGTCCGGCCGCGACGGCCTGGTGCTGGTGGGCGATCTGCTGGAAAAGGGGCCGGACAGCCTGGGCGTGCTGCGCATGGCCATGGAGCTGGCCCGCCAGCCCCGGGTGTACGTGCTGCGGGGCAACTGCGACGGCATTTTGCTGGAAGAGGACGATCCGGACCTGGCGCCCTGGCTGGCCGGGCGGCAGGAGGGGTTTATCTGGCAGCTGTGCGCCCTCGAGGGCATCGGGCGGGAAGAGGCCCTGGCGGACGTGCCCGCCGCCCTGCGCCGCCTGCAGGACGCCTATCCGGCCGAGGCCGCCTTTTTGAAAGCCCTGCCCGATATCCTGGAGACGGAGGAGTACCGCTTTGCCCATGCGGGGCTGGCTGCGGGGCCTTTGGAGGAGCAGGAGCGGGAGTTTGTGCTGGCCGTGCCCGCCTATCTGGACAGCGCCCCCAAAAGCGAAAAGCTGCTGGTGGTGGGACACTATGGCGCCTGCAACTACGCCGGCGCCCGGCGGGGCGTGTGCGACTGCGCGCCGCTGTACGATGCGGAAAAAAATATCCTGGCCATCGACGGCGGACTGCAGATCAAAGAGGGCGGCCAGCTGAACGGGGCCGAGCTGTGGGGCGGCGCCTACCGGCGCTTTGCCTGTGTGGACGGCCTGCCCCGGGCCCTGGTGACCAAAAGCCAGAAGCAAAGCGAAGGCAGCGTTGCCTGGATGTGGCCCGACTTTGCGGTGGAGGTGCTGGAGCAGGGGGAAAGCGACGCCCTGTGCCGCCACCCCGCCAGCGGGCAGACGGCCCGCGTGCCCCTGGAACTGCTGATACAGCGGGACGGAAAAACGCGCCTGGCCGGCGATTACACCAGCCTTGCCCTGGGCGTGAAGGCTGGCGAACGGGTGGGCGTAGTGCGGCGCCTGGGCGGCCAGGTGCTGGCCAAAAAGCACAGCGTGCAGGGCTGGGTACCGGCGGAAAATCTGGCGGTTTCAGAGGATATGTAGGGTTGCTTTGCCGTCAAAACCCCTGTATTTTTGGCCCAAAGGGCGTCTTTTGCGTTCCTGTACACAAAATAGCGCAAAAATTTTCGCGTTTTTTCCCTTAAAAATGCTTAAAATTCGCAAAAAAACACAATATTTTCTTTTCTTTTTCGCAAGTTTTTCAGGCCCTGCGGGGCCGGGAGGAGAGCCATATGGAATTGCTGATTGTGGGATTGGGCAGCATGGGCAAGCGGCGGGCGCGCCTTGTGCGGGGCCTGCGGCCCGACGCGGGGCTGGCGGGCGTGGATCTGTCCGCAGGGCGGCGCGCCGAGGCGGAGGCCCTGGGCATCCGGCCCTTTGCCTCCATCGGGGAAGCGGTGGGCCGGTGCCGCTTCGACGCGGCCCTGGTGTGCACGGCGCCCATCACCCATGCGAAGATCATCGGCGAGCTGCTGGACGCCGGCCTGCCGGTGTTCACGGAGCTGAACCTGGTGGACGACGGCTACGACGAGCTGACGGCCAAGGCAAGGAAAAAGGGACTGCCTTTGTTCCTCTCTTCCACCATGCTGTACCGCGCCGAGACCCAGTACATCAAGGCGCAGGTGGCGGCGTTCAAAAAGCCCGTCAACTATATCTATCACATCGGCCAGTACCTGCCCGATTGGCACCCCTGGGAGAATTACAAGAACTTTTTTGTGGGCGACAAACGCACCGGCGGCGTGCGCGAGATCTTCGGCATCGACCTGCCCTGGCTGCTGGACGCTTTCGGGCCGGTGAAAGGGGTACACGCGGAAAAGGACAAGCTCAGCGATTTGGAGATCGACTACCCAGACAGCTACTTCATCACCCTGCGCCACGAAAACGGCACCAAGGGCCTGCTGGCGGTGGACGTGGTGAGCCCAAAGGCCGTGCGCAGCTTTGAATGCTTCGGCGAGGGGCTGCACCTGTTTTGGGAGGGCAATCCCAAGGCGCTGTACCGCTGGGACGGCGCGGCGGGAGATAAGGTGCCCGTGGATACCTACGAGAGCTTTGAGCACGACAGCCGCTATTCGGACAATATCGTGGAGAACGCCTATGTGGACGAGCTGGCCAACTTCTTCGGCGTGCTGGCAGGGCGCGAGACGCCCCGCTGGAGCTTTGAAAAAGACAAAGAAGTGATCGCGCTGATCGAGCGCATCGAACAAAGCGGGGAGGAATAAGATGGGACTGTTTGGACGGGGCAAAGAAAAGCCGGCGGCGCGCACGGCCGGCGGCAGCGACATCCTGCGCCACGGCGAGGCGCAGCCCATCGATGCGGCGGACGCAGCCTTTTACGGGGAGGAGATCGAGGCGTGGATGGACACGGCCTTCCCCGGCCGCAGCACCAGCGTCTGGCACGAGCTGGCCAGCCCGGACATCCACGTGGACGTGTATGTGATGGAGCCGACACAGCAGGAGCCCTACTATGTATTGTCCACGGTGGGGATGTCCGCTTTGCCCATGACGCTGGAAAACATCGCCCATCCGGACCAGTACGGCTACCTGCGCCGGGCGGAGCTGATGATGTACCTGCCCGCCGGTTTTCCGCTGGACCAGCTGCGGGGCGCCGACGGCGGGGATGCGCCCGAGGAGGCCTACTGGCCTGTGCGCGTGCTGAAAAGCCTGGCGCGCCTGCCCCACCAATACCACACCTGGCTGGGGACGGGCCATTCGGTGCCCAACGGGGACCCGGCGCAGCCCTTTGCCGGCACAGGCTTTACCGGCGTGGTGCTGTTTTTGCCCGACGAGGGCAACGGCCCCAAACAGGTGCTGCCCGTGCCCACCAAGGACGGCGGCCAGGTGATGCTGTATCTGACGGTGCCTGTCTACCCGGAGGAGATGGCTGTGAAGCTGCGCCGCGGCGCCGACACGCTGGAGGGCGACCTGCTGGCTTTGGGCGGGGGACGGGGCTTCATGGCCGATCCCCCCCGCCCCAACACGTCCCCCAGGGAGACCCCCCCATGAATGTGCTGTTCACCGGCCTTGCCTCCTTCGGCACCCGGCACCTGAAAAAGCTCCACGCGGCGGCCGGCGCGCGGGGCATTCCCGTGGAGGCATGGGCCCTGCGTTCCTCGGGCCGTGCCCTGCCCGCTGGGACGGCGGCCCTGCTGGCCGGCCAATTCACCGAGCTGCCTGCGGAAGGCGTGTGGGATGTGGCGTTCATCACCAACCCCACCAGCCTGCACTTTGATACCCTGCGCCTGCTGCGGGGCAGGGCGGGCTGCCTGTTCATCGAGAAGCCTATCTTTGACCGGACGGACAAAGCCCTGGCGGACTGCCTGGCCCCGGGCCAGAAGGCCTATGTGGCCGCGCCCATGCGCTGGTGCGGCGCCATGCTGGCCTTAAAGCGCCATCTGGCCGAGGACGACCTGCGGCCCTATTCCGCCCGCGTCATCTGCTCCTCTTATCTGCCTGGGTGGCGGCCGGGCGTGGATTACCGCACGGTCTACTCCGCCCATCGGGACATGGGCGGCGGCGTTACCATCGACCTCATCCACGAGTGGGACTACCTGGCGGAGCTGTTCGGCCTGCCCTGCCAGGTGTACAATTTCAAGGGGACTTACAGCGACCTGGAGATCGACTCGGACGATTTGTCCGTATACATCGCCCGCTGGCCGTCCATGCTGGGCGAGGTGCACCTGGATTATTTCGGGCGGGAATACCGCCGCGGCATTGAGCTGTTCTGCCAGGACGGCACGCTGACGGCTGACTTCGGCGCCGGCACCCTGACGCTGCCCGACGGCCGGACGGAGGCTTATGAGGAGCCGGTGAACCGCCGTTACGAGCGGGAGATGGACTATTTCCTCACCTACGCCCTCACCGGCGAAGGGGACAGCGTCAATCCCCCGCAGACGGCCCTGGATGTGCTGAAGCTGACCTTGGGGGAACGATCGGTATGAACATATCTGCGAAACGGGAGCGGGACGTGGGGCTGGATCTGGTGCGGGTGGCCGCGACGGTGATGGTCGTGTGCGGGCATTACAGCTTTGCCCTGGGCCGGCGCAGAGTCGAGGGGTTTACCAATTTCGGGGCCTTTTATGCCAACGGTGAATGGCCTTTGGCTGCGGTCAGCATGTTCCTGGCCTTGTCCGGTGCGGTGCTATGGCGCAGATATCAGGAATGTAAAGACTGGCGGACCTTTTTCAAGAAACGGTGGCTGACGCTGTTCCCGATATTTTATATGGCCTGGCTGGCGGTGTATTTTTTCAAGGTCTGCCAAACAGGGCGGCTTTTTTGGGGAGGAAACCCGACGAAGCTGCTGCTGACACTGGTGGGCATGGACAATTACTTTGCCTACCGTGTTGCCGGATACGGGTTGGTGGGCGAATGGTTCTTCGGGGCGATCGTATTTTTATATCTTTTGTTTCCGCTGCTGCAGTGGCTGTTTGGCCGCTGGCCTGCGGCCACGATGGCTGTGGCGCTGGGGGCATACGGCGTTTTGCTGTTTTGGTATCCGCTGCAGATCGATCCGCAGCGGAATCTTGTCACCTGTGTGACCCTATTTTTATGTGGTTTCTGCCTGGAGCGCTGGCCCCTGGCACGAAAGCCGCTATGGGCGGTGCCGGCCCTGGCTATGCTGGCGGTGCTGGCGAAGATGCCGCTGGGCCTTCCCCGGCCCTTGAGTGATACCTTGACGGGCCTGTGCCTGTTGGCGGCCCTGCGGGCCCTGGGGCCTTTGGTGGAACGCTGTGCGCCCGTGCGCCGATTGACGGTGTGGTTAAGCGGATATACCTTCCCCGTGATCCTGGTGCACCATCAGATCGCGGTGGCCCTTGCGGCCAATATTCCGGCGCCGTTTTACCTTTGGCGCGGCAGCCTGTTCTTGGCGCTGACCTTGGCGGCCAGCTTGGGGTTCGGGGTGGCTTTGAAAGTTTGCAGCGACCGACTGGTGCATGCCGTCGGCGGATTGTGGGCAAAGCATCAGGGAAAAGAGGAGAAAATATGGAAAACGTACTGATCACCATCTGCGGCCGCGCGGGCAGCAAGGGGTTCAAAAATAAAAACCTGAAAATTTTCGATGGGCATCCGCTGTCCCACTACAGCCTGGCGGCGGCCGGGCTGTTTATCGGCCAGCACCCCGAAGTGCACGCGGACGTGTGCCTGAACACGGACTCTGAGCTGCTGATCAACGCGGTGACGGAGAAATACCCCGAGGTGACCGTGGTGCGCCGCCCCGAGGAACTGTGCGGCGACGTGGTGCCCAAAATGCGCGTGTTCCAGCACAGCCTGGCGGAGATGGAACGGCGCACCGGCCGCATCTACGGCCATCTGATCGACCTGGACATCACCAGCCCCCTGCGGCGGGTAAACGACGTGTCCGGCGCCTATGCCGAGGCGCTGGCCCATCCGGAATGCGACCTGGTGTTCAGCGTGTGCCCGGCCCGGCGCACGCCCTATATGAACCAGGCCCAGCTGGTGGACGGCCACGCCAGGCGCGTGATCGACCATCACTTCACCGCCCGCCAGCAGACGCCGCCCGTGTTCGATCTGAACGCCTCCATCTATGTGTTCACGCGCAAATTCCTCACGGAAAACGAGACGGGTTTTTTGTGGGACGGCGTGTGCGGCATGTATCAGATGTTCGACACGGGAATCATCGACATCGATTCGGAAGAGGACTATCTGCTGATGGAGGCCATCGCCCGGCACCTGTACGGGACGGACCCGGCCTTCGGTGATGTGCAGCGGGCCATTCGGCGCTGAGCCGCGGCCAGGGAAAGGGAAGGAAAGAGAAGACATGTTGACCCCCAGCGATAAATTCGACATCCACGCGCCGAAAAAGTATCTGGAATACACGGAGACGCCGGCCTACCGCGCCTTCCGCGACCGGGAGAACCAGGCTTCCGGCGCGTCCAACTTCGCGGTGCTGAAAAGCCTGGACAACGCTGCCCAGAGCATCGCGGCCGTGGAGGATTATTACACGGGCACCCGCAGCGTGCCCAAGTTCATGTTTCCGGCCGACGCTGTGCCGCCGGCCCAGGCCCGGGGCACCCTGACGAAGGCCGGCTATGTGCTGTGCCGCCGCCCGGCCGTGCGCATGCACCTGGAAGCGCGGCCGTCGCCCCTGCTGGCGGCGCACAAATGCCCGGTGGTGATGGCCGGCGGCCCGCTGGCCATGCCGGCCGCCTCCCTGCTGCAGGAGTATGGGGAGGGCCAGGACTTTGCCCTGAAACTGATCGACCGCCAGCTGGCCAAGGGGGCGCGGGCCTTCGTGGCACTCAACCGGGCTGAGGTGCCCGTCAGCATTTGCGTGGGCCTGGGCTATGCGGACGCTTTCTGCATCCAGGTGCTGTATACGGCCCAGACGCAGCGCCGCCAGGGCTACGGCGCGGCGGTGCTGCTGGCGGCCCTGGCGTGGGCCAAAGCGCCCGAACAGGCCTATGGGGAAATTTTTCTGGACTGCGGCGCCGACGAAGAGGACGCCCCGGCCCGCCGCCTGTTTGAAAAAGCCGGGTTTGCCGGCGCACAGGCGCCCATGTACGGCGCATTTCAAAGCCTGGTGCCGCCGGGATGGCAGCAGTGCACCGGGGAGGAGTTTTGACCATGGAAGCAGACTGCAGGAAAGACGCTGACGCGCTGCCGGGATCCCCGGCCGGGGGCGAGGCGCGGGCGGCCCAGGTGCTGCGCCTGGCTGTGTACGCCGGCGAGACGCTGCTGGAAAACGGCGGCGAGATCTCCCGCGTACAGGACACTATGGAGCGCATCGCCCGCGCCTACGGCCAGGCGGGCTTCCACGTCTATGTGCTGACCAACGGCCTGTTCGCCTGTGTGGACGGCGGGCAGCAATTGGGCACATCCCTGCGCTTCATCCCCCAGGCGTCTACCCATCTGGGGCGCATCATGGCGGTAAACGCCCTCAGCCGCGCCATCGCGGCGGGCGGGGTGGGGCTGGAGGATGCCTTCGGGCGCATCGCCCAGATTCGCGCCATGCCCTCCAAGCCCGCAGCCCTGCGCGCGCTGGCCTGCGGCGTGGGGTCGGCCTGCTTTGCCTACCTCTTCGGCGGCAGCTGGGTGGATGCGGGGGCGGCGCTGGCCGTAGGCCTGGCGCTGGAACCGCTGCGCATTGCGCTGGAGCGCGCGCGGGCGGGCAAGTTCGTTTCCAATCTGCTGGGCGCGGGCCTGGTGGCTGCCGTCAGCCTGCTGTGCGCCCAGTTGCTGGGCGCGCTGGGCGCGGCGTGCAGCCTGGACAAGATCATCATTGGCGGCATCATCCCGCTGGTGCCGGGCATCGCACTCACCACCGGCATCCGCGACGTGGCCGGCGGGGATTATCTCTCGGGCACCATCCGCGCCATCGACGCGGTTCTGGTGGCCGTGGCCATCGCCTGCGGCGTGGGCTTCGTGCTTAAAGTAGGGGCGCTGATCCCGGGGGTGTCGGTATGATGGCCGGGGCTTTGCTTTTGCAGTGCGCGGTGTCCTTTGTGGCGGTGGTGGCATTTTCTGTTTTGTTCCACACCCCGCGCGCCCAGTATGTGGCCTGCGGCCTGACGGGTATGGCCGGGTGGAGCGTGTATTGGGTGCTAGTGCAGACGGGCGCCTCGGTGGTGCTGGCCTCCTTCGGCGGCGCCGTGGCCCTGGCGCTGCTAACGCGCATCTTTTCCGTGGTGCGCCGGTGCCCCTCCGTCGTGTTCATCACCGCTGGCATCTTCCCGCTGGTGCCCGGCGCGGGCATCTATTACACTATGTACTATTTTATCATGAACGACAATACGGCCTGCCTGCGAAAGGGCGTGGAGACCATCAAGATCGCCGTGGCCATCGCCCTGGGAATCGTGCTGGTGCTGGCTTTGCCGCGGGGCACCTTCCGCGGCTTCGCCGCGGGCCGAAAAACGGGTAAAAGAGAGCCCTAAGGCTCTCTTTTTTGGTATATCCGCCCTGTTTCGCAGAAATATTTTCGGCAAGATGCACAAGGCGGGCAGGGAAACTTGTACACGCAAACAGCAAAATTCCTGCGGCAATATCTTTAAAAAAGCCGGGAAGTATGATAGAATTTTTGTATAAGTTGCCGGCTGTATCCGATGGCCGGCTGGGTAGGACGGTTAATTTATGAACTATGCAAACGACCACCTCCGCAACGTCCTCATCGCCGCCCACGCGGGC